>CANJZW010000013.1 GCA_947479475.1 Chthoniobacteraceae bacterium | reverse complement strand
GGTTTTCACCGACGAAGGGATCGGGACCGAAATCGTGCGCTGAGGTTGCACCGGGGGAGGCGGAGGCGGAGCACGCACGGGGCGCGTGCGGATGAACCGCCGAGTTCGAGCCAATGGTGTTGGGAGCAACGCGTTGGGTGCGCTGGATCCCTGGCGCGATAAGGGATGGGGTGCCTTCGCGGGGGCGCCGGCGTTGTTTCGCGTTTGGTGCGACTAGCTGATCAGGCGCAAAATTTCGGCGCGATCGGCCTTTGCGTTGATCACCGAACCGCACTGTTCCTTGATGACATCAGGGTCCTTTAGGCCGTGGCCGGTGACGGTGCAAACGATCCGCGCACCTTCCGGGAACAGGGAGGCGTCGTAGGCGCGGCCCGAGGCTGGGTCCAGCGATTTAAAGAGACCGGCGATACTCGCGGCGCTGGCTGGCTCGACAAAGATTCCCTCGTTGGAGGAAAGCCAGAACTGGGCTGCCAGAATCTCCTCGTCTGTGACGATGTCGATGGCGCCGCGGCTCTTTGCAATGGCCTCGTTGGCTTTGTCCCAACTGGCAGGGTTGCCGATTCGGATCGCTGTTGCCACGGTTTCCGGCTTTTCGATGATCTTTTTGTGGTAGATTGGGGCGGAACCGGCGGCCTGAAAACCAAGCATGACGGGGGTGCGGGAGGATTTTTTAAGGGCGAAAAACTCTTCGTAACCCATCCAGTACGCGCTGATATTTCCGGCGTTGCCTACTGGAAGGATGTGGATGTCGGGGGCGTCCCCAAGCTCTTCAATGATCTCGAAGCTTGCGGTTTTCTGGCCCTGGAGCCGGTCTGGATTGATGGAGTTGACGACCGCAATGGGTTCGGTTTCGCCGATTTCGCGAACGAGTCGGAGTGCGTCGTCAAAATTGCCATCAATGGCGACAACCTTGGCCCCGTAGGCGAAGGCTTGGGCGAGTTTGCCGAAGCTGATCTTGCCGGCGGGAAGGAGCACGATGCAAGCGATACTGGCGCGGGCTGCGTAAGCGGCGGCGGCGGCACTCGTGTTCCCCGTGGAGGCGCAGATGACCGCTTGTGAGCCGTTTTCAACGGCCTTCGAAATGGCGAGGGTCATGCCCCGGTCCTTGAAGGAAGCGGTGGGGTTAAGGCCCTCATATTTGATGAACACTTCGCAACCGCGGCCGATTTTTGCGCTCAGTTTTGGAGCGTGGATGAGCGGCGTGGACCCTTCGTTCAGAGAGATCACCGGGGTGGTGGCTGTGACGGGAAGGAATTGACGGTAGCGGGCGATAACGCCCCGGTCATGGAGGGTCCTGAAGCTCATGAAAAATGCTCCACCCGGATCATCTGGGCGGGCTTTCGTACGCAGTCCAGGGCGTTGATGCGCTCCAGGGCGGCGCCGATTTGGGCGTGCGAGGCGGTGTGGATCATCATCACCAAGGGCACGGTGGACCCTTCGTCCTCGGACTCGGGTTGGAAGATGGAGGAAATGCCGATGTTCAGTTCGGCGAGAATGCCTGCGATCTGGGCGATGACTCCCGGGCGGTCCTGCACGCAGAGGCGCAGGTAGTATTCGGAGAGGATTTCGTCCAGGGGTTTGCAGGAACCGTAGAGACCGTGGGGCATGAAGCCCAGATTGCGCCTTGGGTTAACCAAGGCTTCGGCGGCCTCGGCGATGTCGCAGAGGATCGCGCTGGAGGTGGGGTCTTGGCCGGCACCGCGTCCGTAGAATAGTGTCTCTCCGACGACGTTTCCGTGGACGGCGACGGCGTTGAAGACCCCGTTAACCGAAGCCAGTACGTGTTTTTCGGGAACCAGAGTCGGGTGCACTCGCACCTCGATTTCAGAGCCGAACTCGGCGCTTTTGGCCTTGATGATCCCCAGAAGTTTGATGCCGTAGCCAAGTTGGCGGGCGAAGCGGAAATCGGCGGCGGTGAGCGCCTCGATGCCTTCGACGAAAATTTTGTCCGTGGGCACCCAAAAGCCGTAGGCGAGGGAGGCGAGGATCACCGCTTTGTGGGCGGCGTCCCAACCGTTGACGTCAAAAGAGGGATCGGGCTCCGCGTAACCCTTGGCCTGAGCCTCGGCAAGGGCTTCTGGGAAACCTAGTCCGGCCTCCTGCATCCGGGTGAGGATGTAGTTGGAGGTGCCGTTGATGATGCCGTGGATGGAAATAATGTGATTCCCGATCAGGGCTTCGCGCAGCGCCTTGATGATGGGAATGCCGCCGCCTACCGCGGCTTCGTAAAACACGGGAACCCCGTACTTGGTCGCGGCTTCAAAGATTTCGCGGCCGTGTTCGGCTAGGAGCGCCTTGTTGGCAGTGACCACTACTTTTTTTCGGGCGATGGATTCGAGAATCAGGGCGAGGCTTTCCTCCTTGCGGCCCATCACTTCCACGACGATCTGGACGGAGGGATCCTCGACGAGGTCTCTCCAGTGTGGGGTGAGGATCTCGGCGGGGAAACCTTCCTCGGCGCGGCGCGCGGTGTCGCGCACGGCGATCCGGCGGACTTCGAGGTCCAGACCGAGTCGTTCCCTTAAAAGATTACGGTTTGCCAGCAGATGCTTGTAAACACCTGCTCCAACATTACCGAGGCCTGCCAGGCCGATACCGATGGGCTGCTGCATGGGATAAATATAGAGCGAGGGACTGTATTCTTTATGCGGGGGGAGGCAAGGCGATTCCCTCATTCAGGGCTGCTCATGGGCGCTCTTTGGGGGTTACCCGGGGCGCCCGTTCACAGAGGGAAGCAAATTGACACCTAATGAGTTCACTCTATTCCTACTAATGACATATAGAAATTCCCCTGTTTCCATGAATCCCTCCCAAATACCCAATTCCGGCCAAACGCGTCGTTCTTTCCTCAAAGCCGTCGCTGGCACAGCGGCAACCCTCAGTCTCCCTGCGCGCGTCTACGCCGCGGCCAAAGGAGCCAATGAAGCCGTCAGAATCGGCGGAATTGGCTTTAACGGCAGGGGGATGAGCGATCTAAGCGGGCTGCTCGCCGTTCCAAACGTCCGGGTGACGGCCCTGTGTGATGTCGATACCGCCGTTTTGGCAAAGGGAAAGGCCGCCATGGAGAACGCCGGCCAGGCGGTGGAGGTTTTCAGCGACCTGCGTAAATTGATTGAAAGCAAGGACGTGGACGCGGTGATGATCGCCACTCCGAACCACTGGCATTCGCTCGCGGCCATTTGGGCGATGCAGGCGGGCAAGGATGTTTATTTGGAGAAGCCCGTTTCGCACACCCTCTGGGAGGGCAAACAGCTTGAGGCTGCCGTAAAAAAATACGGCTCGATTTTGCAGTCCGGCACCCAGAGTCGCTCCTCGCCAGCCTTGCAGGAAGCCCAGGCTTGGGCGAAGGCGGGGAATCTGGGACGTCTGATTCGCGCCCATGGGACCTGCTACAAGCGGCGCCCAAGCATCGGGAAGGTCGCCGGCGCCCAGCCCATTCCAGCCTCCGTGGACTACGATCTCTGGTGCGGCCCGGCGCCCAAGACCGAGCTCTTGCGCTCCAAACTGCACTACGATTGGCATTGGGTTTGGGACACGGGCAACGGCGATTTGGGCAACCAGGGGGTTCACCAGGTGGACATCGCCCGCTGGTTTATGGGGGAAAACGGCCTGCCACCGTCCGCTTTGAGTTTCGGCGGACGCTTCGGGTATGTCGATGATGCCACGACCCCTAACACCCAGCTGATCGTGCTCCCGTATGAAAAGGCGCCGATGTACTTTGAGGTGCGCGGGCTGCCAGAGGGCGCCGGCTCCACCAAAATGGATGTCTATCGCGGTTCCGGAATCGGTGTCGTCCTGCAGTATGAGAAGGGGCATTTGCTCATTCCCAGCTACTCGGCCGTCATCGCCTTTGACGAGAAGGGCGAGGTCATCAAGCGCTGGGGCAAATACTCGCTCCCGGGCGAGGTCCCCGTGGTGGAGGAAAAGCCCGATCCCGCTGCACCCAAACCGCTCTCGCACCACGGCAACTTTGTCAGTGCGGTGCGCAGTCGCAACGCGGCCTCCCTCTCGTGCAACGTCCGGGAGGGGGTGGTTTCTTCCGCCCTCTGTCATCTGGCCGGGATTTCCCATCGCTTGGGTTCGCCTCTGAAGGTGGACGCCGCGAGGGACCGCATCAAAACGGACGCCCATGCTTCCGAAACCCTGGGCCGTATGTTTGAACACCTCAAACTCAACGATGCTCTGCCGGAAAATATCACCTTGGGCGCACTTCTCAAGGTGGACACCGCCAAGGAAACCATCGTCGGGAACCCCGCCGCAAGGGCCCTGGAGCACCGGCAGGAAAGGGCTCCGTACAAGGTGCCCGTGCTCGCGTAGGCCCTGAAGGGAGGAGGCTCTTTCCACAGAGGAGGGCCAACGAGCTGTTTCCAAAATCGGCTGGGACTGTCCTCCAAGGTGGCGGTTCCGGCCGTTGTTTTGTAGGGCTACAGCCCGGGCTGGGGGAGATCTTCTGGAGCGTTCCAGTTTTCAAACAGGGGGCGGTCCTCGGAGGAAATGCTGTGTGAGATCAGCCTGTGGCTGGAAATGCCTGTCCTAATAAGCGTCTGCAGGGAACGGACCGGGCCGGACAAAAGCGCCTCCACTGTCGGAAGCAGACAGGCTGGGTAGACGGCGCAAAGGCCTTCAAAAACGCCCCCGGACTCGGGGACGACGCCGCAGGTGTCCGAACCGAGGGAGAGGAGGCGGGCGAGGTATTCCTCGGTCATTTTCGGCATGTCGATTGCGAGCACGAGCACGCGGGTGGCGCGGGTTCGCGCGAGCGCGCGCGCGAGGCCCGAGAGGGGGCCGAGGCTGGGTGTGGCATCGGGCTCAAAGCGGGCTTCGGGGGTAGTCATGAAGGCGGCCTGTGCGGGATTGCCACAGATGAGTACGTCGCCACAGACGGTACGAAGTTTGCCGAGTTGAATTTTCCAGAGGGGGGTTCCGTGGATTTCCAGGAAGGCTTTGTCCCGGCCCATCCGGGAAGATTCTCCCCCGCAGAGCAGGGCGCCTGAACAAGGCTTCATGCCGTGACGCGCAGAGTTCCACCCTGAATGATGCGGGCACGCAGGCCTCCTCGGCCGAGCAAGGCCGCCTCAGCGCCGGGGGCGAAGGCGGCGTTCATCCAGTAGCAGGGGCGGCATTCCTCGGTGCCTTCGAAAACGACGCCCTGAAGGGAGAAACGTTTGCCAATCCAATCGTTTAGATCCACGCCCCGGGTGATGATGTTACGGCGGAAAACCGACTCCAGTCGGTCGGTGACGTCGAGGGTGGCGCACAGGGTTTGGTACACTTCGCTCGCAAAAAACGTGACCTGCCCTTTGTAGTTATCGCGGTGGTCAAAGAAACGGTCGCCGACCAGTCCGCTTCCTGCCACACACTCCACTTCGGGTACGGAAAGAATTTCGTGGGGCAGGGCGTCTTTGTTGTGTCGCCCGAAGTAGCTGTGTCCCGGGGAGAGATAGATCGCTAGAATTTGGCAGGCGGCGTCCATGGGAAGGGATGTTATTGGAATCAAGGGAAGGGGGCCAGTGTTCAAAAAAACGTTCAGGGACTGGATTTTCAGAAGCGTTTGCCAAGGGGGCGGGCGTGAGTGTTTCAACCGGGCAAGGGGCTGCTTTGTTTTTCAGGGCGTTGATTTTGGAGCGTTCTTTGCCTCGTGCGGCTTGTCGCCACGACCAAGCTGGTGTGGAATGAGGAACGCATGGATTCCTACGGCAGAATTATCGACTATCTACGAATCTCAGTCACCGATCGCTGCAACGAACGGTGCCTCTATTGCATGCCGGAAGGCTATAAGGGCTGGGCGAAAAAGGCAGATCACCTGAGCGCCGCCGAGATTATCAGGGTGGTGGAGGCTTCGTGTGGTCTGGGTTTTCGGAAATTCCGCCTCACGGGTGGGGAACCTCTTTTGCGGCAGGATATTGAGGAGATTGCGGCCGGTATTTGGGCGTTGCCCGGAGTGCAGACGCTGGGCGTTTCCACAAACGGAGTGCGCTTGGAAAGGCACGCCCAGGGCTTGAAAAGGGCAGGGGTGCGCTCCCTGAATATCTCCTTGGACGCACTGACCCCGCAGGTCTACCGGACTATCACGGGCGGAAACGTCGAGGAGGTGCTCCGGGGGATTGATGCGGCGTTGGGAGCGGATTTTGAGGTGATCAAGCTCAACTGCGTGTTGATGCGTGGGGTCAACGAGGGGGAAATCTGGCCTCTGGTCCAGTATGCGGCAGAGCGGAAGATGCTTGTCCGGTTTATCGAATTGATGCCTGTCTCCAGCGCCGGCGTTTTGGACGAGTCTCGTTTTCTATCGGTCCAAGATGCCATGGTGATGCTGGCGGCATACGGCCGGTTGGAGGCCTTGCCCGAGTATCGCCCTGGAAACGGCCCTGCGCGCTACTATCAGCTCGCAGAGTTGGGGGCCCGGGTCGGGTTTATCGGAGCGCTGACGACGCCTGATTTTTGTGAAAGCTGCAACAAACTGCGGCTGACCGCCGATGGCAAACTGCGCCCCTGCCTGGGCCGACACGGCGAGCTGGACTTGGTGCCGGCGCTTCGCAATGCGGGAGATGTGAGCGGGGTGATTTTGGAGGCCATCCGAAACAAGCCCGAGAACCACGAGTTTGCCGAGTGTTACGAGCCCGGCAGGCCCATGACCGCCATTGGCGGCTAACAGCAACCGACCATGGTCCGCGTTTTATTGTTTTCACAGGTCGCCCTCAGAGCCGGCACGGGGGTTTGCGAGTGGCCTGTGGTGGGCCCCCAGAGTGCGCAGGCCTTTTGGGAGTGGCTTCTCCTCGATCACCCCTCCCTGAGCGGGATGCGGGAGTTTTGCCGGCTCGCGCGCAACGGCGAATACGTGGGCGAGGGGGAATGTTTTGTGGCAGGCGACGAACTGGCTGTGATCCCGCCGGTTTCCGGAGGATAGGGGCCATGGAAGTTCACATCCAATTTTGCGCCGAGGCCATCGCGCGGCTGCAGCCTTTTCCCGGGTCCTCGGAAGCCCTGGGCGCAAGGGTGGAGTTTTTTGGAACCGTGCGCGGCATCGAAAAGGACGCCTCCATCCGTGGGTTGCGTTACGAGATTTACGAGTCGATGGCGGAGCGCCAGATCCGGCGAATTGTGGCCGAACTGGGGGTGACATACCCGTGTGCAGGGGTTTCGGTTGTCCATAGGAAGGGCGAGGTTCTTGTGGGGGAAGCGGCGGTTTACATTGGGATCGCATCCTCGCACCGGCGGGAGGCTTTTGGAATGTTGTCAGCCTTGATGGACCGCTTTAAACAGGAAGTTCCGATCTGGAAGGCGGAGGTGCTCGCGTGTTGAGTGTCGACCAACTGCGGGATCTTATAAACGCGCGTGTCGCTCCGCTGGCGGCGCGGCAGGTTGCCCTGTCGGAGGCGCGCGGGCTACGGCTCGCACAGGAGGTGCTGGCCCCCTCGGACGAACCCGCTTTTGACCGCTCCGCGATGGACGGATTCGCCATTGAAATCGGGGCGAGCGCGGGCTTTTTTCGCGTCGTGGGCGAGAGTTTGCCGGGCGGGGCGGTTCCGCGCGGGGTGGCCGCGGGTGAGGCGTTGCGCGTGTTTACGGGTTCGGCGCTGCCTCCAGGCGTTCGGGTGGTGATGCAGGAGGACACCGAGTCTCTTGGCGACGGGGTGCAGGTTCGCGCGATTGGCCGGCCCACACACGTGCGTTTGCGCGGGAGTGCGGTTCGGCAGGGGGGAAAGGTGCTTCCCGAAGGCTGTTTGTTGAGTCCGGCGTGCCTGGCGATTTTGGCGGCGGCTGGGGTCGTGCGTCCGCGGGTGACGGGGCGGCCAGGGGTGGCGCATCTCACCACGGGCACTGAAATCATTGAGGCTTCGCGTGAACCGGCTCCGGGGCAGATTCGCAACACGAACGCTCCTCTCATCCAGGCGTTGCTGGAAGAGAGCGGGGCATCGCTTCTGGCGCACCGCCACGCGGGGGAGGACCCTCGCGAGGCGCTGGCGATCTGCCGGGAGGACGCCTTTGAACAGGCCGATGTGCTTTTGATTTCTGGTGGGTCCAGCGGAGGCGCTCATGATCATACTGGGGAGATTTTGGAGGCGCTTGGTTTTGAAATTGTGTGTCGCAGGGTGAACTGCCGGCCGGGGAAACCCCTGATTATTGGGGTGAAGGAGGGAAGGGTGGCGTTGGGATTGCCGGGGAACCCGCTCTCGCATTTTGTCACTTTCCACGTCTTTGTGCGTCACGTTCTTTCGCGGTTGGCGGGTCTGCCCGTGGCTGCATGGAAAAAACAGCGGCTTTGCCCGGGGGAGGTGATCGCCGCGGATTCTCGAGAAACATTTTGGCCAGCAACTTTGAGTGAGGGCGGTGTGTCTGCGCTGCCTTGGCTGGATTCCGGCCACTTGAACGCGCTTGCCGGGGTAAACGCCCTTATCCGGGTGCCTGGCGGCGAAAAGCCCCTCGCGGGTGAATTCGTGGAAGTGGTGTCTTGCGGGAGCTTTTGAACAAAAAACAATGAAGTCGCCATTTTCGCATTTGGAGGGAGGTGAAGCCCGTATGGTGTCGGTGAACCACAAGCCCGTGCAGGAGCGCCTTGCGCAGGCCGGTTGCGAGCTGCTCTGCCAGCCCGAAACGCTGGCGGCCCTCCGGGAACACGCCCTTCCAAAGGGGGACGTGCTGGCGGTGGCGCGCGTGGCGGGTATTCAGGCGGCCAAGGCGACGGCATCGCTGATCCCGCTTTGTCATCCGCTGCCGCTGGACCAGGTTCTTGTGGATTTCGTCCTAGGAGAGGGCCTCATTCAAATTATCTGTACCGTTCGAACCGGTGCGAAAACGGGGGTGGAAATGGAGGCGCTTACCGGGGCGAGTTTCGCGGCCTTGACTCTTTATGACATGATGAAATCGGCGGACAAGACGATGGTGATCTCGAACTTGAAGGTGCTCAAAAAGGAGAAACGGTAAGCCATGAAAGTTGCACGAATCACTTTGAGCGACCGGGCCACAGCGGGGGTTTATGCCGACCGGAGCGGCCCCGAGATTGAACGGGTGTTTTGCGAGGCTTGGGGCGGCCCGGTGGAATTTGAAGCCCACCTGCTTGCCGACGAGCGCGAGCAGATCGCGGACACCTTGCGTGCGGTGTGCGCGCGGGGCGAATGCAGCCTGCTGGTGACAACCGGAGGCACGGGCCCCTCGGCGCGGGACGTCACCCCAGAGGCGACACGCGACGTTTTGGAAAAAGAGCTGCCCGGCTTTGGCGAGGCGATGCGGATGCTGTCTTTCCCCACGGTGCCCACCGCGATCCTGTCGCGGGCAACGGCGGGTGTGTGCGGGAAAACGCTGATCATCAACTTGCCCGGCAATCCTCGGGCGATTGGGGAGTGTCTGCCTCCGCTCATCCCTGCGATCCGGGAGGCCCTGCGACATTTGGCGGGTGAGTAAGGGCCGTCTGGGGCGACCGGCCCGCCGGGAACTGGCTCGCAGGGAACTGGCCCGCTTTTTTCAGATTGGAGGGGAGCTGGCTTTTGGCGATTTGGTTCATTTGTGGAAAGACTTTGTCCAAGGGCTTCACCTTTCGGGGGTTTTGATATATACAATGATCATGTTATCCCCCCTGTCTTCTCGTTTTTCAAAGTCACTGGCCGCCGTTTTCATCAGCGCATTGGCATTCAACGCCGCCGCCCAAACTGCGGGAGAGGCTAAGCCGCTTCGGGTCGGCATCATTGGGTTGGATACCTCCCATGCGATCGCTTTCACACAGACACTGAACAAGGGGCCCAAAAAGCCGGAGGACGCCGCGCGGTTGGCTGGTGTCCGTGTGGTGGCGGCTTATCCGCAGGGAAGCAAGGACATCGAAAGCAGCACGAAACGGGTTCCGGAGTACACCGAGAAGGTCGTGGCGATGGGTGTGGAGATTGTGGACTCCATTGAGGCCCTCGTTTCCAAGGTGGACGCGGTTTTACTGGAATCCAACGACGGCCGTGTGCATCTCGAACAAATTCAAGCTGTTTTAAAGGCGGGCAAACCCGTCTTCATCGACAAACCCATCGCCGCCTCCCTGGAGGACACGCTCCGGATCCTGGGCGCTGCCGAAAAAGCAAAAGTGCCTGTGTTTTCCTCCTCCTCACTGCGTTTCGGGGCAGCGTCCCTGGCGGTGCGCAACGGCTCGCTGGGCAAAGTTCAGAGTGCGGAAACCTTCAGTCCCGTGAACCTGGAGCCGTCACATCCGGACCTGTTCTGGTACGGCATTCATGGCTGTGAGAGCCTCTACACGGTGATGGGAACCGGATGTAAATCGGTGAAACGCGGCTTGAGCGAGGACGGAAAAGTGGAAGTGGTCGGCACTTGGAGTGGCGGGCGCAAGGGGGTGTTTCGTCAGGAAAACGGCGGTGATCGCAAGGGGTACGGAGGGAAGGCGGTGGGTGAGAAGGGGGAGGCGGTTGTCGGTACGTACGACGGCTACGACGTTCTGTTGTTTGCCATTGTGGACATGTTCCGTACGGGGGTTGCCCCGGTGAGTGCCCAGGAAACAATTGAGCTTTATACGTTTATGGAAGCGGCGGATGAGAGCAAACGCCGCGGAGGCGCGGAGGTCAGCATGGAGGAAGTTCTTCAGAAAGCGAAAGCGGCGCTTCGGTAAACCGATACTTTGGAGAGGGGGAGGGTACACCTTTCTCTCTGAAGCTCCGCACGGGAGGCGGGGTGAGGTGGCGCACAGGCCCTGTGCGGGGTGTGCCGAAATGGTACCAGGGGGGAGACTTGAACTCCCGACCAAGGGCTTATGAGTCCCCTGCTCTACCTCTGAGCTACCCTGGCACGAAAACGGGTGGCAAACATCCCTCTTTCACCCCTAGGATTGCAAGCAGAGAGTTTGCGGTGCAGATTAAATGGAGTCGCTCCCGCACCTCGGCTGCCTTCTTTTATCCGTTGAAAATTGCTCTGATTCACTTTACAGCGCCGCCACTTGCCGGTGGCGTGGAACGGGTTGTGGGGGAGCAGATCCGCCTTCTGCGCGCCAGGGGGCATACGGTGAGCCTCGCGTGTTTTGAGGGGGGCGGAATGGCCTCGGGAGCCGATACCCACATCCCGCTCTCCAGGGCGGCCTCGGCCGATGAATTTTCAACGTATCTGGGCTCCGCACTTTCGGGCACCGACGTGATCCTGATGCACAACGTTTGCACGATGCCATTCGTGCCCGCCCTGACGGAGGCGCTCCGTCGCCTGCCCGCCCTGGTGCCCTCCGCCCGTTGGATTTGCTGGGTGCACGACCTGGCCTTGGGAGACCCAGACTATGCCGCGCTCCGCTCCGCCCCGCATGCGAAGGTGTTTACGCTTCCCTGCGCGGAATGGGAGTATGTGGCCGTCTCGGATCTCCGGGCGCGCGAGGTGGAGGAATTGCTCGAAGTTCCCTGCACCATCGTGCCGAACGGGGTGGATCCCGGCTTCACCCTGCAGCTTTCTCCAAAAATTGCGGCTCTCGCCGAGGCTAGCGGTTGGTGGGAAGCGGATGCCGTATTTTTGCATCCCGCGCGGATCCTGCCTAGAAAAACGCTGGAGCTGGGCATTCAACTCACACACGCCGCCCGCGCACAGGGTTTCCGGCTCCAGATTCTCCTTACCGGGGCCGAAGACCTTCAGACGCCGGCCCACGCCGCCTACGCGAAATACCTCAAAACACTGACGGCCTCCCTGAAGCTGCAGGACGCGGTTTTTTTCCTTGGGGACACGATGGAGATCGGCCCCAAGGAGTTTTGTGACTTTTACCAGATTGCCGACGCACTTTTGTTCCCCGGCCAACGCGAGGGTTTTGGCCTCCCGGTGCTGGAGGCGGGGGTCTTCGGGAAGCTCGTTTTTTGCCCGGATTGCGAACCCTTGAGTATTCTGCCCGGGGCGGTAACCTACGACCCGGAACTCCCAGTGGGCGAGCTTGCCGCTTGGTTCATAAGCCGAATTAGGGAGCGCGAAACGATTATGGCACGAAGGAAGATCCTTCGCGACTACCGATGGCCATCCATTTACCACAACCACATCGCACCGCTTCTCTCGCGGTTGCCACTTCTTTACCACCCATGACCACTCTGGCTCCCGAACACCCGACCCTTGACGCGGGCGCCCTGCACGCGCTCCTTCAGGCCACCCACGGCGATCCCTTTGCAATTCTTGGGCTTCATGCCTGGGGAGCCCGGCAGGTGGTGCGTGTTTTCAGACCGGACGCCGAGAGCGTGCGGATTTTGCCTGCGGAAAAGCTCTCCAAAGCGGCACGCTGGAAACCCGTTGAGCTTTCCAAAACCGAACAGAGCGGCTTGTTTGAGATCCTTCTTGAGAATCTGACTGCGCCTCTGCGTTATTTGGTGGAGGTGACTTACAAATCGGGGGAGGTGAGCGCGCCTTTCCAGGATCCCTACACTTTTGAGCGGGTGTTCAGCGGCTTTGACGCCCATCTTTTTGCCGAGGGCCAGCACTGGAATCTTTACGAAAGGATGGGCGCGCACCTCATGCAACTGGAGGGGGTTTCGGGCACGGTGTTCCAGGTTTGGGCGCCCAACGCGAAGCGGGTATCGGTGGTGGGCGACTTCAACGGTTGGGATGGCAGGATTTATCCCCTCCGGAAGTTGGTGGAATGCGGCGTGTGGGAGCTTTTTATTCCCGGGATCGGAGCTGGGGCCCACTACAAGTTTGAGGTGCTAAATGCTCACGGGCAGGTGGTCCTCAAAAGCGACCCCTTCGCCTTTTTCTCCCAAAACGGGCTTCAAACGGCTTCCCTTGTGTACGATCTGCACCAGTTTGGGTGGAGCGACGAGGCGTGGATGGAGGAACGGGCCAAAAAGGAGTGGCACCGCTCACCGGTCGCTGTGTACGAGGTGCATCTGAGCTCCTGGAGGCGCAAACTCGAGGACGGCGGCCGCGCCCTGACCTACATTGAACTGGCCCACCAGCTGATTCCCTATATTAAGGACATGGGATACACCCATCTGGAGCTGCTCCCCATCGCCGAACACCCCTTCGAGGGCTCGTGGGGCTATCAGATCACCGGTTATTTCGCCCCCACCAGCCGGCACGGCACGCCGGATGATTTCCGGTATTTTGTCAATTTTGCCCACCAGAACGGGATCGGGATCATCCTGGACTGGGTGCCTGGCCATTTTCCGAAGGACATCCACGGACTCTCGGATTTCGACGGCACCAAGCTTTACGAACATGCGGACCCTCGCCAGGGGGAGCATTGCGACTGGGGAACGCTGATTTTCAACTTCGGCCGTAACGAGATACGCAACTTCCTTATCGCTAACGCATTGTTCTGGCTCGAACAGTACCATATCGACGGTTTGCGCGTGGACGCCGTGGCCTCGATGCTTTACCTAGACTACTCCAGAAAACCGGGCGAGTGGGTTCCGAACAACCACGGCGGGCGCGAAAACCTGGAGGCGATCCACTTTTTAAAGCGGTTTAATGAAGTGTGTTACAGTCGATTTCCGGGCATCATGACCATCGCGGAGGAATCCACCGCGTGGCCTGGCGTTTCGCGTCCCAGCCATCTGGGGGGGCTGGGCTTCGGGTTCAAGTGGAACATGGGGTGGATGCACGATTTTCTCCACTACATGGCGCTGGAGCCGGTGCACCGGCGCTTTCACCAAGGGGAGATCACCTTTTCCCTGCTGTACGCCTTCCATGAGCACTTCATGCTCGTCTTCAGCCACGACGAGGTTGTCCACGGTAAGGGCTCGATGCTCAATAAGATGCCTGGGGATCCGTGGCAAAAGTTCGCGAACCTGCGCCTGCTTTACGCTTGGATGTATGCGCATCCGGGTAAAAAGCTGCTTTTCATGGGTGGCGAGTTCGGCCAGTGGTCGGAGTGGAACCACAACAAGAGCCTGGACTGGCATCTGTTGGACTCACCCCAACACGACGGTTTGCGCCGTCTGGTGCAGCACCTCAACTGGCTCTACAAAAACGAACCCGCCCTTTACGAGCTTGACGACAGCTATGCGGGCTTTGAGTGGATCGACTTCCACGACGCCGACCATTCGGTGGTCGCCTTCCTTCGCCGCAGTGCGGGGGGTGACGTGATGGTGTTTGTCGTTAATGCAACGCCCGTGCCGCGTATGGGTTACCGGATCGGGGTGTCCTCGCTCGGTTTCTACTCGGAGATCTTGAACACGGACGCCGAGACCTACGGAGGGTCGAACGTGGGAAATCACGGAGGCGTCTGGGCGGACAACCACGCGTGGCAGGGTAGGGCTCACTCGTTAGTGCTTCATTTGCCCCCTCTTGGGGTTGTCGGATTGCGGTGGGAGGCTCCCAAGCTTGATTCCGTTCCAACAACAATATAAGCGGGTTTTAGATTTAATTGGCATCCGTTCGCTTCGTGCGGGGCGATTGCATTTGCAACAGCCACTCAGTTTTCTTAGAATAATTAGTGTAACCCCCAAATAATTCCCCTTTATGAAAAGACTCGTCCAGAAACGCGATGGTTTCACTCTGATTGAACTGCTGGTGGTCATCACGATCATCGGTATCTTGGCCACTTTAGCGCCTTCGGCGATTAACGGCGTTCTCACTAACGCGAATCAAGCGAAGGCTCTTAACGGCGCCCGCAACGTGGCCATGGCGCTTAAACTTTACGCCAGCGACCACGACGGGAGTTTTCCTGCGGGGGACAAGGCGCTCGATGCCTTCAATTTGCTGATGCCCGCCGATGTGGGTTCCTCGGGCTACATCAAGGACAAAAAAAGCTTCATTGTGAAGGGCTCCGCTTGGACTCCCACCACGACGGAGGCGGGGGATCCCATCAAGCTGAAGGAAAAGGAAAACCACTGGGCGTACTTTGCAGGCCTCACCAGCGAAAGTAGTGAAAACTGGCCTCTTATTTTCGACGGACCCAACTCCACGGATGGAATTTATTCTACTAAAAAAAGTGAGAATGGCGGGGTTTGGGAGGGCAAGAGCGCCATCGTGGTGCGCGTGAACGGTTCCGCTGCCAAGGAGACCTTGACCGATAAAAAGCTCAAGTCAGACGGGCAGGAAAACGCGCTCAAAACTGGCGACACGTGGCTCAAGGGGGCCACGTGTGCACTCCCTTATTGATCCTAGCGGGCCGGGTGCCCGAATGGTGTGTTAGGTGGTTCTTGTGGGCTTTACAGTCCACACTTGTGGGCCATCAACGTCCACAGGATAAACGCTCAGGAGGGGCCCTAGTAAACTGGGGCCCTTTTTTCTGTGATTGCGCGGGTCTTGAGCCAAGGGGGTGAATCGGGGTGCTTAGGCTGGGTGTGGCGCGGATTTGTTTTTTGCTCACTTTGAGCACTTTTTAGCATTGCAACACTAAAGCCATCGCCGTAGATTGCGTTTTCAGTCTAGCAGAGCCTCGGCAACGGGGAGCGAGCAGGGGGCGAAGACGCCGCTCTGAGCGCTTGAGATCCGACGACCGGAAACCTTACCGAATTCTTTGCTTGGCAGCTAATTGAGAAAACGGAATGGGTACCAAATTGTATGTCGGCAATCTAGCTTTCACGATGACAGAAGGCGAACTGGAGGATTTGTTCCGCCAGGTCGGTGATGTCACTGAAGTTCAGATCATTTTCGACAAGTTTACGAACAAGTCGCGTGGTTTCGCCTTTGTAACCATGGCGACTGACGCTGCTGCGCAGGAAGCGGTGAGCCGGTTCCACGGCCAGAACATTGAAGGCCGTCCGTTGACGGTGAACGAAGCACGTCCCCGCGAAGCTCGCGGTCCGGGCGGTGGTGGTGGCGGCGGCGGCGGCTTTGAACGCCGTAGCAGCGGCGGCGGCGGTGGCGGTGGCGGCGGCGGCGGCGGTGGCCCTCGCAGCTTCGACCGCGGTGGTGATCGCGGCGGAAGCCGTGGTGACCGGGGCGGTGATCGTGGTGATCGCAGCTTTCGTGGCGGCAGTCGTTACTAGTCTTACTTAGCGGTCGGTTCACGTCCGCTCTAGTTTTAGGCGGGGCCCCTTTTGAGGGCTCCGCCTCTTTTTATTGGTGCACACATGCATTGCGTACCCTTCAGATCATGCCTGAAAGTGCGTCCCGCCTGGCCTGCGGCGGGTCTGTTCGGATTGTGGCGGTCGCCCTACGCCTCATGCGAAAGGGATGACGAAATCTGCATGTCCCTTAAGACGGGACAAAGCCCTGTTGGGAAGTGCAGACTGGAGGTAAATGCAACGCGGAAACCTTTTTTGTGGAGCGAATTGCGTCTGAATCTTTTCAAATCTTAAAGTCCTGCTACCTTCTCATTCCTGAGTTTTATGGCCCACAGCATTATTGACCCTAGTCGCCTTGAGCGGATCGAGTTTTCCAACGACGAAATTGCCCGGTATTCCCGCCACCTGATCATGCCCGAGGTGACCATGGAGGGCCAGAAGCGCCTTAAGGCCGCAAGCGTTTTGTGTATTGGAACGGGGGGGCTTGGCTCTCCCATTGCACTGTACCTGGCGGCGGCGGGTATCGGCCGGCTTGGCCTTGTGGATGGAGACACGGTGGACTTCTCCAACCTCCAGCGCCAAATCCTCCACGGCACCAAGGACGTAGGTCGCAAAAAAATCAACTCTGCGCGGGACAGTATCCGGGAGGTGAATCCGAACGTGCAGGTGGATTTGTATGACGCATTTTTTACTTCAGAAAACGCC
Organism: Chthoniobacteraceae bacterium; assembly: GCA_947479475.1. Lineage (GTDB taxonomy): Bacteria > Verrucomicrobiota > Verrucomicrobiia > Chthoniobacterales > Chthoniobacteraceae > Chth-196. The sequence continues at coordinate 46,430 of CANJZW010000013.1, read as the reverse complement.
CGTCAAATCGCGGAACCCTATGATGTGATCATCGACGGAACCGACAATTTTCCGACGCGTTATTGTTCCAACGACGTCTCGGTCTTTCTGAAGAAACCCAATGTCTACGGCTCCATTTTCCGGTTTGATGGACAGGCCACCGTTTTCGCGCCCCATCTCGGCGGGCCCTGTTACCGCTGCATGTTCCCTGAACCGCCTCCACCCGGAATGGTGCCGAGTTGCGCTGAGGGCGGCGTCCTGGGGGTTTTACCGGGGGTGGTCGGTGTCATCCAGGCGATTGAGGCAATTAAGCTCATCATGGGCATCGGAGAGCCTCTCATCGGAAGGCTTCTGCACTTTGACGCCCTGAAGCTGAAGTTCCGCGAGTTCAAGCTTCGGAAGGATCCGAAATGCCCGGTGTGCAGTGAAAATCCAACGATTACTGATCTGGTCGATTACGAGCAGTTTTGCGGCATCCCGCAGGCGAAGGCGGCCGAGGCCGAGGAGACGATGGTTCCGACGATCAGCGCCATTGAGCTGAAGGCCAAACAAGTCCGGGGGGATCGGTTTGTCCTCTTGGATGTGCGCGAGCCCTTTGAATTCGACATCTGCAGCATTCCTGGCGCCCGGCTGATTCCCCTGGGGGAATTGGCGGCGCGCATGAGCGAACTCGATAGCGCGGATGAGATCGTGCTCCAGTGCAAATCTGGGGTGCGTTCGGCTCGTGCTCTGAAGTTGCTGCAAGAGGCGGGGTTCGGGAAGCTCTGGAATGTTGAAGGCGGCATATTGGCCTGGGCTGATACCGTTGACGCTTCGGTGCCCAAATACTAATTCTCGGCAAGCCCTCCGCTGATCGAGCGGGTCATCCCGCTGCGAGCGGGTTATCCCGCCGGAGTGCGCCTTACCATTCCTATGGAGCTTCCAAGCCTGACCTTCGTGAATCTCTTACGCTGCCCTCTGACTCGCCTTCCATTGAAGGTTGTGGCTCGGGAAGGGTTTGCGGACGCTGGGCTTGCAGGGAAGGACACCTCGGGGTGGTCGGCGGCGCTCGTACGGTCTGACTTGCGGGCGGTTTACCCGGTTCGCGGTGGCATTCCGGTTTTATTGGCAGAAGAGTTGCTGCCGTTGGAAGGGGAGCATCCCTTTTGTGGGTAGTTTATTTTAAGAGGTTTTAAGCCCGTGCATTCAAGTCACTATCATTGGAAAAAAGGGCTGAAGCTGGACGCTTTGAGCCACACGGAATTCCGTGAGGACGAGTACAAAAAGGCCCTGAAACACGCGCAACTGCGCCTGCTCACCCACCAGAGGGCGCTTTCAGAAGCCAAACGCTCCCTGCTCGTGGTGTTTGAAGGCCCGGATGCCGCTGGCAAGGGCGGCGCAATCCGGCGCATGGTGGAGCGCCTCGATCCCCGCCTGCTCCGGGTGCATTCGGTTATCAAACCAACCGAAGAGGAGTACGGTCACCACTATCTCTGGAGGTTTTGGAACAAACTGCCCAGATACGGGCAACTCGCGGTATTCGACCGCTCCTGGTACGGGCGAGTGCTTGTGGAGCGTGTCGAGGGGTTTGCAACGGAAGCCCAGTGGAAGCGAGCATACGCTGAAATTAACCAGTTTGAGGAGCTGCTCACCGCAGACGGGGCTGTTTTGGTGAAGATCTATATGCACATCTCCAAGGATGAGCAGCTTGCCCGTTTCAAGCGAAGGGAGGCGGATCCCTACAAGCATTGGAAAATAACCGATGAAGACTGGCGCAACCGCCGGAAGTGGGACGAGCATAACCATGCGGCCGAGGAGATGTTTCAAAAAACCAGCGCTCTGGCACCCTGGACAATTCTGCCTTCCAATTTTAAGTGGTTTGCGCGCGTGAATGTTGTCCAGACCGTCAATGCAGCCCTGGAGGCCGCCGGTATCACGGGCTGAAATTGAAATCCCCATGCAAAAAGCGCCCTCCTTTTTTCGGACCCGTTTCCCAGCTCTTGTCGCCCTCCTGGCGCTAGCCTGCGCAGGGCTGACGGGGTGCGACAGGATGGGGGACGCTCGTTTTCAAAAAGCTCTTTCCGAGGCTGATAAGCGTCTTAGCACCGATGATTTGGAAGGTGCAATCCGGGTTTATGAATCCGTTTTGGACGGCACCCCAAAAACGGCCGAGGCGCACTACCGGCTTGGGCATGTTTACGCCGACCGCCTCAAGGAGCCGCTGGGGGCTCTTTACCATTTTAACCGGTATGTGGCGGTGGCGCCCGACGGCGCTTTTGCCAAGGGGGCTCGTTCGTACAGGAAGGAGGGCGAGTTGTTATTGGTGGCCCAACTGGGCAACGGGGCCCCGCTGACTCAGGAGGAGGCGGCCAAGCTTAAAAACGAAAATCTCAAACTCCGCAAAACTCTGGAAGAGATGCGGCTGCTCAAAACTCCGCCGCCCGCAGGCGGGCCCGTCGCCAAAGGGGGCGAGATTTTGCAAAAACCCATCCCGCCCGGCGCTCGCACCCACAAGATTGCCTCCGGGGAGACGCTGGCGACCATTGCTCTCAAGTACTATAAAAACAAGGGCCGCTCTCGCGAGATTCTCGAGGCAAACTTCTATTCCTCCGACGCCGCGACCAAATTAAAGGTCGGCCAGGAGCTTTATATCCCTTGAATCACGCTGTGCAGGCGTGTTTTTTAGCCTCGGAGCTCAAACGGCTTGCAGGTTGGCGCTGGTCGGCGATTCTGGAGGGCTACCAAAAATGGAATCCACTCTCTGCGATCAAACCATTCTCTCTGATGCCCTCGAACTCTTGGATGAGTGGGGCACTCAGGCCCGGGCCATCGAAAAAAAAGCGACTGTCTCCGTGTCGCAGACGGCAGATGCCAAGTCAGGGGACAGTCTGATTGAGGGATCCGTGGTCTTGGGGGATCTTTCCATTTCCGTCAGTTATACCGATATAGACGAGTTTGCTGAATTCGACTGCGGTGAATGTGGCGAGGACGGGTGCGAACACGTGCTTCTGGTTTTGTGCCGCTATTTTGGGGTGAAAGTGGGAGGGTTGAGCCGGCTTTACACCCGATTCATGGCGTCGCCCATCCCGGCCACCCCCGCCCCCGGAGGCTACGCAAAAAATTCGGGGGGTGGTTTTAAAATAGATTCGGACAAGGACTTTCCCAGTTTGGTGGAAAAAAAGCTCGGGCGCGAACTGACTCCAAAAGAACTCGAGTACACAGAGCAGGTGGAGATGCTCTACCGCCGGCATTGGGCGGCTCGAATGATCACCGCCAGCGCGATGGAGCCGTTTATGCGCTCTAGCCCGCTCCCGGCCTGGGAGTTGGTGGAGTTGTGGCCGCGCAGGCCTGAAAGCGCCTGGGAAACATGGGTCTATTTGTCCGTGTTTTTGGAGAACAGGGGGATCAAGGCGCCTTCGTTTTTGCGCTCCATCACCGCCCCGGATGAGGTCGCAAAGATGGCGGGGGACTGGCAGCGCCAGCAGGCTCTCAGGCACTGGGAGGAAGGCTTGGACGGCCTTCTTGAGGCGATGGAGCGCCAGGTGGTACGTCCCCGGATTAAAGTGCGTTTGGTGCTCGGTCCCGACTTGGCCCGTGTCCAATGGAGCCGCGCTTCCGAGCCCGCCTGGACCACCATGACTGAGCGGCAGTTTGCGGATACGGCCGCGATGGCTGAAAATGGGCAGATTGAGGTGTCGGAGGCTGCGCGGTTTCTTTTGGGCGCCATCGCCCCACACAGCATCAGCGGACAGCTCTCCTACGGACGGATCGATGCCCGCGAGCGGCTCGGGCGCCTCCTTTTGAACCCCCTTTTGGAAGACGAAATCGTCATGCCCTCCGGCCAACCCGTGCGCCGGTCCCCACGCCGCCTGGAGTGGAAGCTGCGCAGGGACTCGGACAACACCTCGGACTATCTTCTCGAACTGGGATTTGAGGACGGAGAAGCACCTCCCGAGGCTTTGTTTACGGCGGGCGGCCTGGTCAATTGCTACGTCACCTCTGATGCGATCTACCGCACCGCGCCTTTGCTGCGTTTGGATCCTTCGGTTCCCATGCGTATTCCCGCCGCCGGCCTGCTCTCCGGCCGCGCCGTCCAGCTCCTCTCCGGGCTTGGCGTCTCGCTGCCAGAGGAGGTGCAGGGCAAGGTGCGGCGGATCGACCCGAGCGTTCACCTCCAATGCATGCTGGAGGAACGCAGTGGGGAAGAGCGGGTTTGTGTCCGCGCTTTCGCGTCCATCGGGGAAGACGGCGAACAGGTGTACTCTGAACAGGGCTGGATGTCCCTCAAGCCGGTGCGGGGTGAGGACGACCGCATTATCGTCATTGAGGATTCGCGGCTGCGTCAAACCCCCGGCGTGCTGCGCGGCATCGGCGTGAGTCGTTACCGTATTGAGGACGAGTATTGGGACCGCCTCATTGGAAAGCGGTTCCCTGAGGAATTCAGCGCGTGGCTGGATGAACTTCCTGAGGGCTTTGTTGTGGACTTGCAGGGCGACCTGGCGAGCCTGCGTTCTGCTGTGATCAGCGGGACGCTCCGGCTCGAAGCCGAGGAAACTTCGCCCGACTGGTTCGACCTTCATGTGGCCTTGAACCTGAGTGATACAGAGCTTACCAAAGACGAGATCAAACTGCTTCTCGAAGCGAAGGGGAAATTTGTCCGCCTCAAGGACAAGGGTTGGCGCAAGCTGGAGTTTGAAGTGGACGACGACCATGCCGAGCAGCTTTCTGAACTTGGTATCAACCCCCTTGACCTTAACGGGCCGCCCCATCGCTTTCATGCCCTCCAGTTGGCGGCCTCCGCGGCAAGTGCCCTCATTGAGGCCCAGGCCCGGGAGGGAATTCTGCGCCGCGCTGAAGACCTTCAAACCAGCGTCACCCCGCCCGTGCCACCCTCCATCCACGCAGAAATGCGGGGCTACCAGGTGGAAGGGTTTCATTTCCTGTCCTACCTGAGCACGAACAACTTTGGCGGCATCCTTGCCGACGACATGGGTCTGGGTAAAACGCTCCAGACCCTCACCTGGATTGCCTGGCTGCGCGAGCAACCCGAATTCGCGGGAAAAACCGTCCTGGTGGTGTGTCCCAAGTCTGTGGTGCAAAACTGGCTGAGCGAGGCTGCCCGGTTTTTACCGGAGCTCAATGCCGTCATCTGGCGAGGCGGCGATGTAAAGAACCTCAAAAGCGTGGAGGAAAGCGCGGATCTGGTCGTCATCAACTACGCCCAATTGCGCCTCTCCGCCGACCAGCTTCAATCCATTGTCTGGGGCGCCATCGTTCTGGACGAAGCGCAATACATCAAAAACCCCTCCTCCCAGACCGCCGCCGCCGCCTGTTGCCTGCGCGGCGCGCACCGGTTGGCGTTGAGCGGGACGCCGATTGAAAACCGGCTTCTGGACCTTTGGAGCATCATGCATTTCGCAATGCCGGGACTCCTCGGACTGCGCGCCCACTTTAACAAACAGTACGACTCGCGCACCGACGTGCTCGCTCGGCGACGCCTGGCGGCCCGAATCCGGCCCTTTATTTTGAGGCGCACCAAAAGCCAGGTGGCCAAGGACCTGCCGGCCAGGATCGAAGAGGATTTGGTGGTGGAGATGGAGGGCACGCAGGCTCAGATGTACCGGGCCGAACTGAAGCTGGCCCGCCAGTCGCTGCTGAAAATCAAGACCAGCAAGGAGTTGGACAAACAGCGCTTCAACGTGCTTACCTCCCTCTTGCGACTGCGTCAAATTTGCTGCCATCCGGGCCTCGTCAGCGATGAACACGGACACGCGGACAGCGCCAAGATGGAGGCCCTCGTCGACCTGCTCGAACCGCTCGTCGAGCGCGGTCAGAAGGTTTTGGTGTTCTCCCAGTTTGTGGAGATGCTCACGCGCGTCGAGCGCGAGGTGGACGCCCGCAGTTGGCCGTGTTTCGTGCTCACCGGTGAAACCGAGGACCGGGGTGAACTGGTCGAGGACTTCCAGAAACACGAGGGGGCCGCCGTGTTTTTGATCTCCCTGAGGGCAGGGGGCATGGGTCTGAACCTCACAGCCGCCTCTTACGTCGTTCTTTTTGACCCGTGGTGGAATCCCGCCGTTGAAAATCAAGCCATCGACCGGACCCACCGCATCGGCCAGACCCAGCAGGTCATCGCCTACCGGTTGGTCGCGAAGGGGTCGGTGGAGGAAAAAATCCGCCAGCTTCAGCGCACCAAAAGCGCGATGGCCGGGGATATTTTGGGCGAAGAATCCTTTGGGAAAGCGCTCACCCTTAATGACTTTCAGTTTCTGCTGGAAGATTGACTCAGTGCCCGCTCACTAGTCTGGCGGGAGCAGACCTCCGGGTTTGCTTTCACTTGGCTTGTGCTTTGGGGTGGCTTGGTGTTGAAAGCCAACAGTGAACGAGTTTCTCCAACAACTAATCAACGGCCTCTCCCTGGGGGCCGTCTACGCCCTCATCGCGCTGGGCTACACGATGGTTTACGGGGTGCTGCGCTTCATCAACTTTGCCCACGGCGACGTTTTTATGGTCGGCGCTTTTGCCGGCATGCACTTCGGGCGCTGGCTCAAACCCTTCGCGGCGGCCTGGCCCGAGTGGCTTTTCGCCTCCGTGGTACTCCTGGGTTCGATGCTTTTTTGCGCCGTCCTCGGGATCCTGATCGAAAGACTGGCCTACAAACCCCTCCGGGAGCGCCCGAGGCTGACGGTCTTGATCACCGCCATCGGCGTCTCCCTGCTCCTTGAATACTCCGGTCAGCTCATTTTTGGTGCCGCTCCACGGGGGTTCCCCTCGCTGATCACCAGCACCTCCATTAGCGGGCTTGGCGGCCTGCGGGCCAGTAACATCCAGCTCATCGTCCTCGTGGTCACCGGCCTCCTGCTTTTGGGGCTCCACCTCATCGTGATGCGTACCCGACTCGGCCTCGCCATGCGCGCCCTCTCGCTAAACCCCACCGCCGCGCGCCTCATGGGCGTGAACACCAACGTTGTCATCTCCTTCACGTTTGGACTGGGGTCCGCCCTCGCGGCGGCGGGCGCGATTTTTTACGCTTCCCTTTACCAGGCCATCGATCCGTTCATGGGGGTTTTGCCTGGGATGAAGGCGTTCGTGGCGGCGGTCCTCGGCGGGGTGGGGAGCCTGCCCGGCGCAATGGTCGGGGGGCTGATTCTGGGGGTCGTGGAAACTCTGGTGGTGGGATACTCCAAACTGCTGGGCATCCCGCCCGGCTACAGGGATGCTGTGGCTTTTGTGATCCTCATTTTGATCCTGCTCTTCAAGCCTTCGGGTCTGTTTGGCAAAACACAAAGGGAGAAAGTCTAATGGGTCCACGCTTTCTGCTCCTGATTTCCGTCGCCGTCATGGGCTTGGTGTCGTTTCTGTTCACCGGCCATCCCGAGTTGTCGTGGCCCCTGGGCCAGGTGGACGACTATCTGCTCAACATTCTCATCCTAGCCGGCATCAACGTGATCCTTGCCGTGAGCCTGAACATTGTGAACGGCCACACCGGCCAGTTTTCGCTGGGCCACGCCGGCTTCATGGCCGTCGGCGCCTACGGCAGTGCCACGCTCACCCAGATCAACGGAAAAGTTTTTCTGGCAGACCTCAGTTTTTTAGGAAATGCCGCACCAACGGGGCTTTTCGTGCTCTCTCTGCTGGCGGGCGGCGTCTTTGCGGCCCTGGCAGGTTTGGCCGTCGGGCTACCCTCGCTCAGGCTGAAGGGCGATTATCTGGCAATCGTCACCCTCGGTTTTGGGGAGATTATTCGGGTCATGATCCAGAACACGGAGTCCCTTGGCGGCGCCCGAGGCCTCGCCGGCATCCCCCCCCACACTTCCCTTGGCTGGACCTGGGGGATCTCGCTTCTGGCCATCTATTGCGTGGGTTCCCTGGTCAATTCCACCTACGGGCGCGGCTTTCTAGCCGTGCGCGACGATGAAATAGCGGCTGAGGCCATGGGCGTGAACACCACCCGCTACAAGGTCACCGCTTTTGTCGTCGGCGCATTTTTTGCGGGTCTCGCGGGCGCCCTCTACGCGCATTTCATCGGATACATTACTCCGGAGGGTTTTTCCTTTCTCAAATCCGTGGACGTTGTCGTGATGGTCATTTTGGGCGGAATGGGTTCGACTGCGGGAGTGACCGTCGCGGCCATCGGGCTGACCTTTCTCAACGAGGCCCTGCGCGAGGCCGAACAGTACCGCATGGTGGCGTTTGCGCTGCTCCTCATCATTTTGATGATCACGCGCCCTCAGGGGCTCCTCGGGGGGCTGGGCCGCTGGTTGCCAGGGAAGGGGGGCAAGCCGTGAGCGAACTTCTGCGTTTGGAAAAGGTCACGGTCCGTTTTGGCGGTCTGGTTGCCGTGAGCGAAGTCGACTTTCATGTGGCCGAGGGGGAGTTGGTCGGGCTAATCGGCCCAAACGGGGCGGGCAAAACCACGCTCTTCAACCTCGTCACCGGCGTCTACACCCCGACCACGGGCCGGATCTGTTTTGAGGGCCGGGAAGTTGACGGCCTTAATTCCTCCGCCATTACGGGGATGGGCGTGGCTCGCACGTTTCAAAATATCCGTCTGTTTAATTCCCTCACCGTTCTGGACAACGTCGTGGCGGCTTTCAATCTGCACCTCAAAAGCGGCTTCTTCGGGGCCCTTTGGCGGGGCGCTGCCTTCCGGGCTGAAGAGGCCCAAATCCGGGAGGAGGCGCTGTCCTTGCTGGAGATCTTCGGGCTCAGGGAGGTTGCTCAAACTCCGTGCCGCAGTCTGCCTTACGGGGACCAGCGGCGCCTGGAGATCGTGCGCGCCCTCGCCACGCGCCCCAAGCTCCTGCTGCTCGATGAACCCGCCGCCGGGATGAATCCCACAGAGAAGGTCGAATTGATGCGACTGATTCGCTTTACCCAGGAGCGCTTTAAACTGGCCGTCCTCCTGGTGGAACACGACATGAAGGTGGTGATGGGAATCTGCGAACGCATCGCCGTCTTGGAGTACGGGAGAAAAATTGCGGAAGGCACGCCTTCAGAAATTCAGAAGGACAAGCGGGTGATCGCCGCCTACCTGGGTGAGGAGGTTGCCGATGCTTGAGCTCGAAAATATAACGGCCGGATACGGTTCCATTACCGCCCTGCACGGCGTTTCCCTGCGTGTGGAAAAAGGCAGCATCGTCACCCTTGTCGGGGCAAACGGGGCGGGCAAGTCGACCACGCTGCGCGCCATCTCCGGCCTTGTGGCGGTGCGGGAGGGTCGCGTTCTTTTTGAGGGGGAGGATCTTACCAACAAACGTCCGCACCAGATCGTAGCCCGTGGCCTCGCCCACGTGCCCGAGGGGCGGATGATCTTTTCCAACCTCACCGTCATGGAAAACCTCCAAATGGGGGCCTACCTGCGCAGGGACCGGGCCGGCATCGCCAGCGATCTGGAGTTCGTGCTCGAGACCTTCCCCCGCCTGCGGGAACGCACCTGGCAGCAGGCCGGCACCCTCTCCGGAGGCGAGCAGCAGATGCTCGCCATTGCACGCGCCCTGATGGGGCGGCCCCGCTGCCTCATGCTGGACGAACCCTCGCTCGGGATCGCCCCGCTTCTGGTGAAGACCATTTTTGAGAAGATCGTGGAGGTGAACCGGGAGCTCGGACTGACGGTCCTCCTGGTGGAGCAGAATGCGCATCTTGCGCTGGAGGTGTCTCACTTCGGCTACGTGCTGGAAACCGGGCGCATTTTGCTCGCGGACAAGTCAGCCGCCTTGAAAACCAACCCGGCGGTGCAGGCGGCCTATTTGGGAGCGTAAATTTATTGGAGATTCTTTCAAAAGTTTCTTGTCATTCAAACTGATGAATGAAATATTCACGCCCCCCAATAAATGGGGTTAGTTTATGTCTTACGCGATTTTCAAAACAGGCGGGAAACAATACCGCGTTTCCCAAGGTGATCTAATTGATGTGGAGAAGCTTGAGCAAGCCGAAGGGGCTCATGCTGTGTTCTCCGAAGTGCTGCTGGTCGCTGACGGCGCCAATATTCGTGTAGGAGCCGAAGTCGGCACCGCCACGGTGCAGGCCGAAGTGGTTTCGCAGTTCAAGGGCGAAAAAGTCCTAGCCTACCAGTATCGCCGCCGCAAAGGTTACCACCGGACCGTCGGCCATCGCCGTCGTCTGACTCGCTTGAAGATCACGGGGATCACGGCGTAGTTCTTTTTTCAATTTAAACAAATTACGCACCCCATTTTATGGCTCATAAAAAAGGTCAAGGCTCAGTCAAAAACGGACGCGACAGCGCAAGCAAGCGTCTCGGAGTTAAAAAGTTCGGCAGTCAGCACGTGATTCCGGGCAATATCATCATCCGCCAGCGTGGAACCAAGTTCCTTGCAGGGAAGGGTGTTGGCATTGGCAAGGACCACACGATCTTCGCTCTCATTGAGGGATTGGTCCGCTTCGACCGCGAAGGCCGCCGTGTGAACGTTGACCTAGCTTCCGTTAACTAGGTACTCCGATACGTACGTTAATCGTACTAGAATAGCCCGCCCCTTCATTGAGGGCGGGTTTTTTGTTTGGTGGACTGGCAGGGCGCACATGCTTTCCAACTCCCCATCGACCAGTAAGGCTAGGCGGCAGCGGGCTTGCAAAGCGCCAAGAAGTGGTTAGGCGCTCGCCAACCGTACAAGAGTGCGGACCCCAAAGCCAGTGGCTCCAGCCGCCAAACCGTGGGCTTCCTTGTTTTGGCGCGCGGTGTAGGCAATGTCGATATGCACCCAGGGTGTATTGGCGGCAAATACGCCCAAAAACGCAGCCGCCGTGCAGGCTCCGCCCAAACGACCCCCGCTGTTTTTAAGGTGTGCCACCCGGCTGCGGATTTTTTCGGAATACTCGGGGTGCGAGGGCATGGGCCAAACACGCTCACCCACCTCTTTAGCGGCGCTAAGCACGTCCGCCTGAAAAGCGTCGTTATTCGTCCAGAGGCCCGCCGTAGTTTCGCCCAAAGCGACGCCGCAGGCCCCGGTGAGGGTGGCAAGGTTGATGATTTTCGCTGCCTTATACTGGGAACGCGCCCAGTGGATGGCGTCGCCCAGAACCATGCGGCCCTCGGCGTCTGTGTTGACGATTTCAACGGTCGTTCCCGAGAGCATCGTGATAATGTCGCCGGGCCGGTAAGCCGTTCCGCTGGGCATGTTTTCGGCGGCGGCCAGAATGCCCACGATGTTCTTTTTGAGACCCATTGCAGCGATTGCCTGCATGGCTCCGAGCACGGCCATGCCTCCGCACTTGTCGAAAATCATTTCCTCCATGCCGGCAGCGGGTTTGATGGAAATCCCGCCGGTGTCAAAAGTGATCGCCTTGCCCACCAAAACGAGGGGGGCTTCGCCTTTTTTGCCACCCATGTGTTCAAGGGCGATCAAACGGGGTCCGCGTTCACTGCCCTGCCCTACGGCCAGGATGCCGCCAAACTTGCCAGCCTTCAGCGCTTTCGCGTCGAGGACTTTCCACTTCAGGCCAGCCTCTTTTGCCAGAGCGATTGCCTCAGCGGCCAGCGTTTCAGGATAAAGATGGTTGCCCGGCAGATTCGCGATTTGGCGGGCGGCGTTGGCTGCTTCCCCCAGCACCCGGCCCGTTTCAGCCGCCTTTTTTGCAGCGGCCACGCTGGCCTTTTTCACCAGAACGACGACTTCAGCGAGCGGGTTTGTTTTTTTTGGCAAAAAGGTTTCAAACCTGTACGACCCGAGAACCAGCCCCTCGACGGCAGCCTCCACGTAGTCCGCCCATTCGCTCAAATCCAGAACGACCCGAAGCTGCGCGCGCTTGCGCAATGCGAGAGCGGCGCAACCCGCGGCGCGGCGAACCACACAGGCATCCAGCTCGTTTGGCGCGCCAAGGCCCACGTACAGAGTGGCCGCCGCACGATCGGCCAGCAGGCTTCCCTCTTTCCCTGAAAACTCCCCCTCACTCGGGGGAGGAACGAGGGAAGAACGCTTGTCCTTGGAGAGGAAACAAACGGTAGTCCAAGCACCCGGGGGCAGCTCCGAAACAACGCGAAGCTTCATGGAATTAGAGGCCTAGGTTGACGGTCTGGCAGGAGAAAATATCGGGATTGGAGAGCAACTCCTGCACGAGGGCCGGTCCGGGGACTGAATCCAAGTTCAGAACCGTCAGGGCGCGTCCGCCGACTTCATTGCGGGAGAGCGACATGCTGGCGATATTCACGCCGTGTTTGCCGAACAGCGTTCCAACTTCGCCCACGATCCCTGGCCGGTCTTTGTTTTCGAAGATGAAAAGAACCCCTTCCGGGCGGGCTTCTACGTGGCGGCCATTGATTTTAACGATGCGCGGGGTGGAGCCGAAGAAGGTGCCGGCGACCGAAGCCCAGCCGCCTTCGCCGGTGGCCGTTAGTTCGATGAGTTCGGCGAAATCAGGCGAGATGGATTCGCTTGATTCGCTCACCTTGAGGCCGAGGTGCTGGGCAAAGCCCGGGGCATTGACGATGTTCACCTCCTCCGCGCCTGCCTGGCGCAGGAAACCAAGCAGGATCGCGCGGGAGACGGGTTTGGTGTTGAGCTCGTTGATTTTGCCCTGAAAGTTGACGTTCAAAGCGTTGCTGCGTTTGGTCACCACCTGCGAGAGGAACACGCCCAGCTTCTCGCCAAGAATGGCGTAGGGGGAAAGCTGCGCGAGGGTCTTTGCGTCAACGCTGGGCATGTTGACGGCATTGCGGATTTCCCCCTGCAACAGGGCGGCCCGGATCTGTTGGGCGACTTCGATTCCCACGCTTTCCTGGGCCTCAGCCGTGGACGCGCCCAGATGCGGAGTGAAGACGACGTTCGTCAATTCCCGCAGAGGGTAGTCAGCCGGGGGCGGTTCGACTTCGAAGACGTCGAGTGCCGCAGCCGCCACGTGGCGGGTCTTGAGCGCCTCGTAAAGAGCCTGCTCGTCGATGAGCCCGCCTCGGGCGCAGTTGACGATGCGCACGCCCTTTTTCGCCTTGGCCAGGCGCTCCGCGTTAAGCATGTGCTTGGTTTCAGGCGTGAGCGGCATGTGCATGGTGATGTAATCCGCCTGGGGGATGATCTCATCCAAGCGTTCCACCAGTTCGACATGGAGGGATTTCGCGCGGGCGGCTGATAGGTAGGGATCGTAGGCAAGCACCTTCATTCCAAAGGCGTTGGCGCGGGAGGCGAATTCGGTTCCGATGCGCCCCATGCCAAGAATGGCAAGCGTTTTGCCGTGCAATTCGACGCCCTCAAAGTTTTTGCGCTCCCATTTGCCCGCCTTTACCGAAGCGTCCGCCTGGGGGATGTTCCGGGAGATGGACATCATCAGGGAGAAGGCGTGTTCGGCGGTGGAAATCGTGTTTCCTCCCGGCGTGTTCATGACGATGACGCCTCGTTTAGTGGCGAAGTCGACGTCCACATTGTCCACCCCGACCCCTGCGCGCCCGACGACCTTGAGCTGTTTTGCCGCCTCTAGGAGGGCCGGAGTGACCTTGGTCTGGCTCCGTACCACGAGGCCCTGATATTGGTCGATGATTTGGAGCAACTCCTCCTGGGTTTTACCGGTGAGGACATCCACGTGCAGCAGTTTGCCTTCTGCTAATTCTGCAATACCGCGTTCGGAGATGGGGTCAGCTACAAGGACTTTTGGAATGCTCATTTCAAAAAAAAGGAAAAGGGGCGCCAATTCTCGGCGTCCCTTGCAGAAGCGCAACGGGAAAAGCTCTTTTTTTAAGCGAAATGCTCATTCAGCTCCGGCAGGCAGGTTTCAACGTTCTCTCCCATCAGTGTTTGCCCAGGCAATCGCATCTATTCGGAGGTCGGACATGAATCACTACGCCACCTCAAGGCCCGCTTGCCGCGAATAAAAACGCCTAACTCCGGTGAACTTCCTCTTTAGCGCGCTCCAACCCCGAACAAACAAACCCTCACCGTGCGAAGGATGATCACGATGTCCAAAAACAGGTTGTAGTGCTTGATGTAGTAAAAATCGTACTCAAGCTTCATCCGTGTATCTTCCAAATTAGCGCCGTAGGGATAATTCACCTGCGCCCAGCCGGTCAAACCGGGCCGGACCAAATGGCGCAAGTGGTAGTAGGGAATGACGTTTTCATAACCAGCGACCAAAGCATCCCATTCCGCGCGTGGGCCAATAAAGCTCATCTCACCGCGCAGCACGTTCCATAGCTGCGGCAGTTCGTCCAAGCGCATTTTCCTCAAGAGCGAGCCCAGATAAGTCACGCGTGCGTCATTTCGTGCCGTGTAACGGTCACCGTTCTCGCTCCCTTCGGCCATGGTGCGGAACTTCAGGCAAGTAAACTTTTCGCCATGCCAACCGACGCGCGTCTGCCGGAACAATACAGGGCCCTTGCTGCTCAGTTTCACCGCAATGGCGATCACAGCCATGACGGGAGCGGCGAGTAAAAACAATCCTAGGGAGAGAACAATATCCATGAACCGCTTTAGCTGGACCTGAACGGGGCTGTGTAGCAGATCAAATCCGTGGCTCAACGCGAGCCATTCCCCATGCAAATGAGCCACAGGAACGCGCCGCCAGTACCGCTCACAGAAATCCACCAACCCCATCACGGGCATCCCGTGAATCTTTGCCTGTAGCACCTCCCGAATCACCTCCTCGGGTATTTTTGCGTGCCCCGACAAAAGAATTCCCGTCCACGGTTGCCTCAGGCGCTCGGACACCTCCTCCCAACCACCGGACGCCGCTGCGCGCCCGCCACCTGCAGACAAAAACTGGTCTGATAAAAGCACCAACTCATCCTCAGGATTCTTCTCGTAGGCACTCCGGAACTCCGCCACCCCGGGATCCTCCGCTCCGGCAATCAACAACCACCTCCACCCCCGCGCCACCCGAGCGAGCCATCGCCAAAAAATAACCCTCACCAAGACTCCGCTCACTACAAAACCGCTTAGCGTGAGTATGACAACCGACCGACCGTACAAGCCGTACTGGGACTGAAACAATTCCGGGCTGACCATGTAAAAGATCACTCCCAAAAATGAACCGGCCAGAAACGTCCCAGCGAGGAGTCTTACGATAGAGTGTCCCAGCGAAAGGTACCGCTCCACTCTGTGCGCCTGAAAAAGCCAAAGCGAAGCCCCCATCAAAAACGCAAGAAGCAGGTACCGCTTCGACAAAAAGAGGGTGGGGAATATCCCCAATCGCCACCGGACCACGATCATGTAAAACGCTGTGAAAAGCGCAAAATCTAAAAACCTGAGCAGGCCGGCCACAAGCGGTTCCCCCGGGGGGACGGACGCGCTTTTCCCTGCGCGCTTGGATAGAGCGATGCGGCGGGTGAAATCAGGACCCTTTGATAAAGTTGACCTCCCACTCATAACGCCATACCTGTCATAGCACCGCCGCGCCCGCCGCGTAAATTGAAACCAGACCGCCGAATCACGACAGCAGGATCACCAGTTGAGGCCGAACGCCGGAAAACTCGAGCGCGGCTGCATTTTGTTTCCACTCTGCCAAGGACGGCGCTCTTTCATTAATTACCAACGCAATTTTCTCGGATGAATGCACCTTCAGCAATGACTCTGCAGAGACTGACTCGAGGACAAGCTTAAGGCTTGCAGGAGTACTCAAACTTTCAGCCTTCAACGTTCTCCGCGCCTCAGCCTCAGAAGGATTTGCTGCCCTGTATATTTCAGTACCTGCGTAATGTGCGCGATATTCTTGGATCAAGACCTCGGAAAGAGCCTCAATTTCACCTCGCCCTGTTTGCCAAAGCACAAAGTCCCTTGACGCCCCAGGTTTGTCGGCCCCTGCGTGAACCCAAGCTGCCCATAATACTGTTTTTGAGGCGTCCTTAAGGGTGTGAGTTCTTTCAATTTTCAAAACGGCACTCTCGGGGAAAATCGTTGCCAACTCCCGCTCAGTCTCAATCCTGTCGCTTCTGAGGATCTGTAAAAGAAAAAAACCTCCGAGCAAACCTAACCCCAAAAACGCTCCGATTACCCCACCAATCACCATCCGCTTTAGACCCAAAGTGCCCTCGTCCAAAACTAAGATCGGGGGTTGGATGACAGGAAGTTGCTTCATCACTCCCAAAATCCGCAGTGCCGTTTCAACGGATTCCACCTTCGGATCTACTTCGAGAAGTCCACCAAATGAGAGCGGAAATGCACTTTTGGGAGGCTCCGGAATTCCGGCCGCCATTCCTCGGTTCATCTCTGCAAAGGAGGCACGCATTCTAAGCTGCGTGGACGGCAATTTTTCGTAGGCGACCTTTAACTCGCTGGCCACCCGCGTAGCGTTCTCAATGAGGGGCATTCTTTTCTGTTCAAGATCGGCGTTGACGCCCACCGCCCACGCCTCAAGAAACCGCGAGGCCAATTCTCGTCTTGAGGCATCCACCTGGATCATGGCCGGCAACTCGTTCTGCCTCCCCGTATACTTAATCGAAAATTTGAGAGCCGAATTAAGACCCTCGGAGTTTTTGACCTGCACCTGCCTCGAAAGAACAATAGGAACCCTGAGATCCGCCTTCTCGAGATCTGGTCCATTTAAAACCTCCAGTCCAAAACTCGACAACCACTTGGAAAGCACCGGGTACGAAAGGCTTTTTTCCAAAGACTTTTTGATCTCCTCGTTCTCCCTCCATGGTGTCATTTCCTTTGCAATAGGCTCCGCACCAACCCCTCCCACACTCCCGATGCCTGCGTTTACTTGCGGAGCCACTTTGGAAGACGCGTAAAAAAACGGAGTGGTTTCCGTCTGATGGAATCCCTCGCCCATCCCCACCAATGCTCCGAGTAGCACCCCAAAAACAACGATAGCTTTGTGCCTGACAACACAAAGCCAGAGTTTGCTTAGATCAAATTCTTCATCAAATTGAGGGCTGTTGAACTCTGAATTCGCGGCTGCTGATTTTCGTGGGACGATCATTTGAGGAGTAATTCCAAGTGGCCATCCTACATTAGTCCGCGATCTCCGGCTAGAAGTCCGTGTGGTATTGCTGTAAATCTTTTTTGAGCAGCGCCCAACTGACCGAGAAAACAGCTCTCGCCCTCAGTCGCCCCAGTCGCCCTCTGCTGTACCCCCGTTACCGCGCGGCCATGGGCGGAGGGGGATTCGCCGCATTCAACAAGCAGTACGCAAAGCAAACCGGTCACCCTTTGGTCGCCGGAGTCCACGCGGACTTCAAAATCATCGACGAACACCACCGTGAGCCTCTGGATCCCGAGGCTCAGGTGGAGATTCTTGCCGAAACGGAAGCAGAAGCACAGGCGAAACGGCCCTACCCATCGGTTTGGGTTGTCAAAAATCCAAAAACACGGATCATTGGAGTTGGTTTCGGCAACGACGACGAGGCCCACAGCAATCGGGCCTACCAAGCCTTGCTTCGCAACGCCGTTCCCTGGGTATCCGCCCGCGAAATCACCAAGTTCCAGCCCCTCTGCCCAAATCCATGTCCACCCCCATTCGTATCCTCTGTGTTGGCGCCGGCCACATGGGGCGTTCCCACGCCCTTGCGTATCATCAACTCGAGGGCTTTGAAATCGCGGGAGTCGTGACCCGTTCCGCAGCTTCCAGAGAAGCCCTCATTTCTGAATTGGGAGGCGGCTACCTTGGGTTTTCCGATTTCACCGAAGCGTTGCGCGTCACCAAGCCCGACGCAGTTTCTATTTCAAGCTACCCCGATACACACGCCACTTACGCGCTGGCTGCGCTAGAGGCGGGCTGCCACGTTTTTGTGGAAAAGCCGCTGGCCGAAACGGTTGTCGAGGCGGAGGCCATTGTCGCAAAAGCTGAGGCCATGGGCCGGAAACTGGTGATCGGCTACATCCTCAGGGTGCATCCCAGCTGGATCCGGTTTATCTCCCTCGCCAAAACTCTGGGCAAACCTCTGGTGATGCGCATGAACCTCAACCAGCAAAGCTCCGGTCCCGAGTGGCAAACCCACAGGGCTCTGCTCAAATCGATCTCCCCCATCGTCGACTGCGGCGTCCACTATGTGGACGTTATGTGCCAGATGACTGGCTCCACCCCAATTCGAGTGTCGGGCATCGGCGCGCGATTGTGCGACGACCTTCCGGAAGGAAGGGTCAACTACGGGCAGTTGCAGGTCACCTTTGCCGACGGTTCGGTGGGGTGGTATGAAGCGGGTTGGGGCCCGATGATGAGCGAGGTCGCCTTTTTTGTGAAAGACGTGGTCGGCCCCAAGGGCTGTGTCTCCATCGTTGCAGACAAGGCCTCCGGCGAAGGCCAGAGCGCAAACGTCAACGCCCATTCCCAAGCGCAATCCCTGCGACTCCACCACAGCCCCCTCGGCCCGGATGGAAAGTTCCTGAGCAAAGATGAAATCATCTCCCTCGAGGACGAACCCGATCACGACGCGCTTTGCCTGCGCGAGCAGGAGTTTTTCCTCAAAGCCATCCACGAAGATACTGACCTTGGCGCCCACATGCACGACGCCATCCGCTCCATGAGAATCGTGGCGGCTGCCGACGAAAGTTTCCGCACCGGCCGAACGGTTGACCTTTAGGCCACGAGACTAGTAAACCAGAGACTAAGGCCGGTCTGCCGAGGCCGGTCTGCCTGTCCCGTGGCGGCCGTTTTGTGACGGGTTAACTTTCGTCCCTCAGGTCAGTCCTCAAAATGCCCGAGCGGACGCACAAAAGTGTAGCGGAAAGGGCGGACGACAAATTTGTGGGCAGTCTCCGCCACATTACCGCCGAGGGCCGAAAATGGAAGAGCGGCAACAAAGGCGACAATCCCAGTCACCGTTAAACAAAGGCCAGCCGGACGCTCCAAAAGGAAATCTGCAGCGCAATAAGCACGGAATTCAACGGCCGACTCAATGCGTCCATCGTCCGCCCTGAGGAAGGGGGCACTGGAGGCGAGGCATGCCGAGATTAAAAAAGCGTAGAAAAGCGGTTTCATTGGAAAGCGAGGGGAGCGTTCGTTGAGAAACAAGTTCACACCCTTGGCTGACTGAGAGCAAGAAGGGAGAATGCCCCAGTTTCAAAATCGAATCGATCAGGGGCTTTGAGGCGAGAAGTG
This sequence comes from Chthoniobacteraceae bacterium, assembly GCA_947479475.1. Taxonomy (GTDB): domain Bacteria; phylum Verrucomicrobiota; class Verrucomicrobiia; order Chthoniobacterales; family Chthoniobacteraceae; genus Chth-196. The sequence continues at coordinate 27,494 of CANJZW010000013.1, read as the reverse complement.
CGCTTTTCTAGCGCTAACAGCGCTGAAATAAACGGTGTAAATTCCTGATTGAATACAGTGGAGTGTTCCGCCAACGGCACCGATTGAAACCGGCAAGCATCCAGAATCTGGGGAACAGGCGTCTGCAGCCCTCGATCCTCTGCTTTTTAGGCAGACTCAGCCGCCGAACTTATCTCACGCGCTGATTTCGTCGTTTTGTATGGGGGATCGGGCAATCAACGACCCCCATCAGAGGGCGGCGGGAAAGTAGGCGGCGGGTGTAGACTTCCTGTTGAAGAATCCTGTGGGCTCAAGCATGATTGCCTCTCCCATGGAGCATCCCTTTCATTTGTCCGCCTCCCAGTTGCGCCGGTCCTACACGATCGGTTCGCGCACCGTGGATGTTCTCAAGGGAATCGATCTCGACATCCTGCACGGAGAATCGGTGTTTTTGGTGGGCGCGTCGGGGGCGGGGAAAACAACGCTCTTGTACACTCTGGCGGGGCTGGAGAAACCCGAGGCGGGCTCGGTGGTTTTCGAGGGAGAGGCGCTTTACGCCCGGGGCGACAATGCCGAGTGCCGGAGGCGCAATCAGAGGATCGGATTTGTATTTCAGGGCTACTTTTTACTGCCCGAACTCACCGCGCTCGAGAACGTTTTGCTGCCCGCGATGATCGGTTCCACGCACGGTCCCCAGGCGCAGGAGAGGGCGGAAAATATTCTCGAACGCGTCGGCCTCGCCGATCGCATGCAGCACTTGCCCGCGGAGCTTTCGGGAGGCGAACAGCAGAGGGTGGCGATCGCCCGCTCCCTCATCAACGACCCCACCTTGCTTTTTGCCGATGAGCCCACCGGGAATCTTGATTCTCGCACGGGGGCGACGATCATTGAACTGCTTTTGACCCTCATCCGTGAAAACCGGCGGACCCTTGTGGTGGTCACCCACGACGCCAGCCTGGCGCAGCGCGGGGACCGTCGTTTGGAAATCCGCGACGGCCAGATTGTGGCCTGAGTGGCCAAGAGGGTTGCTTTTCCTTTCTTAACTTACCACCGCTTTCCAACCATCCCAAATGAAGATCTACATCGACGGCGTTTTATATCCTGAAGCTGAAGCGAAAATTTCCGTGTTCGACCACGGTCTCCTCTATGGGGACGGCATTTTTGAGGGGATCCGTTTTTACAATGGGCGCGTTTTCCGCCTTGAGGAGCACTTGGAGCGCCTTTGGGACTCGGCCAAGGCGATTCGGCTCAAAATCCCGATCAGCGTGGACGAAATGCGTGAGGCAACCCTGGAGACGATCCGGCAAAACCATCTCGAAGACGGCTATATCCGCTTGCTGGTGACCCGGGGGAAGGGGAATCTGGGCCTCAGCCCCGACCGTTGCCCGAAGGCCACCGTGATCATTATAGCGGACAAGATTCAGCTTTATCCGGTCGAAAAATACATCAAGGGCATGGTGATGGTCACCTGCGCAACGCGCCGCGCCGCGCCTGCGGCCCTTTTGCCGGCGGTGAAGTCACTCAATTACCTCAATAATGTCATGGCGAAGGTGGAGGCGACCCACGCCGGCGCCGATGAGGGCGTGATGCTCAACGAACAGGGCTACGTCGCCGAATGTACGGGGGACAATATTTTCGTCATCCGCAAGGGAGTCGTCACCACGCCCCCTGTTTACGCCGGCGCCTTGTGCGGGATTACGCGGAATGTGGTGTTTGAAATTTGCCAGGATCTGGGGATTCCCATCCGGGAGACAGAGATGACGCGATACGACATTTACACCGCAGACGAGTGTTTTCTGACGGGAACGGCGGCGGAAGTCATTGCGGCCATTGAGCTGGATACCCGTCCGATTGGGGACGGCAAGCCAGGGGTGATTACGGGGCGGATCATTGCCCGGTTCCGGGAGATTGCGGGAAGCACGGGGACTCCGATTCATGGATGAAAGGAGCGACGCGGACATGGCTAGAAGCAAAGCGGACATGGTTAAAAGTGGTTTGACGTCTTTTTTTTGTGACTGGCCCCAAGAATTGAGTACGTTCAGGGGAGGGTCGGCAGTGCCTTGCGGGGAGGCGTCCGTCTGCGTGCGAGGATTTGAAAGAAAAACAACTGGAACTGAATGATGCTGTGTGACGTCTGCAAAACTGAGACTGCGAGTGTCTTTCTGACCCAGATTGTGGACGGTAAGATGCAGAAGGTGAATATGTGCGAGGCCTGCTCGAAGGAGAAGGGCGTGTCCGACCCGACAGGGTTTGCGCTGGCCGACCTGTTGCTGGGCATGGGCGCGGCGCAGACGGTGGAAAGGGGGGCGGCCGAGGGGGCGCGCTGTCCGCAGTGCGGGTTTACGCAGGGCGAATTTAAGAAGACGGGGCGCCTGGGGTGCTCTGTGTGTTACGGCACGTTTGCCGAGGGGCTTGAGCCGATGCTTAAGGGGATGCACAAAGGGCTCAAGCATACGGGGAAATGTCCGGAGCGTCTGCAGCGCTCGCAAGCCCGGCTGAGTGCGATGAGCAATTTGAACGAGGCGTTGCGAAAGGCGGTGGTGGAGGAGCAGTACGAGGAGGCCGCTTCGTTGCGGGACAAGATCAAAGCGTTGGAAAGGGAGGGTTAAGTCATGCCGATCCGGAATATTTTCAACAAAGGCAGCGACTGGCTTCGGAGCGAGGGACCGCACCACCAAATCGTGGTCAGCAGCCGGGTGCGTCTGGCGCGTAATCTTGCGGGGGTGCCATTCCCGGGTTGGGCGAAGAAGGCGGAACGGATGGAGACTTTGGAGCGGATCCGGGCCAAGGTGGAGGGGCTTCCGGAGATGGCGGATGCCTATTCGTTTGCGTGCCAGGATTTGTCGGCGCTGGAGAAGCAGGTTTTGGTGGAGCGCCATTTGATTTCGCGCGAGCACGCGGCAAAGGGGGCGGGATCGGCCGTGGTGATGAACCGCCGCCAGACGCTCTCGATCATGCTGAACGAGGAGGATCATCTGCGGATGCAGGCGATCCGCGCCGGGCTGCAGTTGAAGGCGGCGTTCAAGGCCGTTAACAAGGTGGACACGGAACTGGAGCAGAGCGTGGACTTTGCTTTTGACCCAGTGCTGGGCTATCTGACTGCCTGCCCCAGCAACGTGGGCACCGGGATGCGCGCCTCCGCGATGTTGCACGTGCCAGGATTGGTGCTGAGCGAGCAGATCAACCAGGTGATCCAAGCCGTGAACAAGATAGGGCTCGCCGTGCGTGGGCTTTACGGGGAGGGCACCGAGGCGCTCGGTAATTTGTTCCAGATTTCCAACCAGATCACTTTGGGGGAGAAGGAGGAGCAGATTATTGAGCGGCTGCAAAAGGTGATTCTGCAAGTGATTGAACACGAGCAAAACGCGCGCAAAACGCTGTTGCAGCAGCGCTCCAACACGCTGTTGGACCAGATCGGGCGTTCCTACGGCACGCTGCGTTATGCGTACGGGATGGGGTCCAAGGAGGCGCTCAACCTGCTTTCGATGGTCAAGCTGGGGTGCGATCTCGGTTTCTACCCGGCAGAGCGTCAGCATATTGTGGATGAGCTGTTTATGGAAACGCAGCCGGCCCACCTGCAGAAGGGGTCGCAGAAGAAGCTTGCGACCGAGGAGCGGGATGCGCTTCGCGCGGGAATTATCCGGGGCAAGCTGGAGTCGTTTGAGGCTCCGGATGTCGCTGGGGTGATGGCCCGCGCCCAAGAGACACCGGTTGCCCTGCCCCTGCAGCCGGAACCGCCGGAACCGCCTGCAGAGGGCGCCATCTAAGCGGCTTTTTGCCTCTTTCTTTTCTTTGCCGCCGGCTTCTGCTGGAGTTTTGTAAGCATTTGTTTAAAACTTAGAACCCCCTATGGCAACTTGCTCAGAAAAAGAGCTTCCGGAAAAGGCACGAGCGCTTTGGATCAAGGCGCGCAGTGCGGCGGATCTCAAAAATTACGGATACGCGATTTCGCTTCTTCAAAATATTTTGAAAGAAGCGCCCACCTTTTTGGACGGGCGAAAAATGCTGCGCTCTGCGGCGATCGCTCAAAACAGCGGTAAAAAAGGAAGCGGTCTCTTCAGCAGTCTCTCCTCGGTTTCCCTGCGCAGCGCGGGGAACGTAAAAAAGGATCCGCTGGCGGCGATGGACCAGGCGGAACGGATGCTGGATTCCGATCCTTTCAATCTCGGGGCCAATACGTTGCTTAAGGAAGCTGCGATGGCGGCTGGGATGCCGGAGACGGCGATTTTTGCGCTGGAAACTCTGGTAAAAGGCAGCCCCAAAGACACCAAGGTGTTGCACGAACTCGGGGAGCTTTACCTTGCGAGCGATAAAACCGAGCTGGCCTTGGAGATTTTCAACCGCATTGCTGAAATTAATCCGTCCGATTTGATGGCCCTCAAGCGCGCCAAGGATACGGCCGCGCATCAGACACTCAAGCAGGGAGGGTGGGAAACCGCCAAAAGTTATCGGGACCTCATTAAGGACAAGGACGAGGCGACGGCCCTGGAGCAGAAGGGCCGCTCTTTCAAGGACGTGGCCACGATTGATGCGCAGTTGGCTGAATTGAGCCAGCAGTACGAAGCGAACCCACAGCATTTGGACGTGGTGCGGCAGATTGCGCAGCTTATGGAGCTCAAGTTTGAGCAAACGGCCGCTTCGGAAGATCTTGCCGGCTCCGTGCAGTGGTACGCGTATTGCGATCAGCTTATGGGCGGCAGTGACCCGGCTTTGGCGCGGAAACACTCGGATTTACGACTGAAACAGTTGGACCAGTCCATCCGTGAGTTTGAAGATTGGTTCGCCAATGGAGGCGGCGAGCACCCGGATGCGGCCCAGTATGCGCAGCAGCTCGCAGACATGAAGATGGAGCGGGAGGCCGCGAACATCGGAGAAGCCCGCAAGCGGGTGGATCGTAACCCGACGGATCTGCAGCTTCGGTTTGAACTGGCGGAGCGGCTCATTGCGGCCGGGCAGTACACCGATGCCATTCCTGAATTGCAGCGGGCGCGTCAAAATCCCAATGTGCGCCTGAAGGCGGTGAGTCTGCTTGGGCGCTGCTACTCTGAGAAGGGGATGAAGGATTTAGCAGTGCAGCAGTATAAAACGGCGGTGGCGGAGATGGTGTCGATGGACAACACTAAAAAGGACACGCTCTACCGTCTGGCCTTGCTGCACGAGGCCATGGGGAACCATGGGGAGTACACCGCTTGCATCAAAGACCTCTACGAAGCGGATTACGGGTATCAGGACGTTGCCAAGCGCGTGGAGGCCAGCTACTCGGGCCCGAAGGCTTAGTTTTCATGCAGCGCTCCGAGCCGAAGGTTTTTTTGGCCTTCTGGGTGCGATAGGGCCCGCTTCAGGAAGGTGCCTTGGGCGGCCGATATCCGGCCTGGCGCCCTGCTTGTTAGTCAAACACTTTTGCGCAGGTGATTTTTGGAGTCGGCCCAAGCCCTGCATTGCGGGGTTGTGGCACTGCTCGATCGCTTGGGCCCTTACCGAGTAGGGAGGGCGATTGCTTCCTTCACGGGGAAGCCTGCTTCCTGAGCCGCAGAAATCATCCTGTCGAACCGGGTCGGTTCGGGCTCTGGATTTTTAGAAATGATCCAGAACTGGCGGTAGGTGTTGCTGCAGACCAACGCCATCGTGTGTTCGGGGTCAATGATGACGATGTGGCGGGGCTTGGCGTGTTTGAGTTTGAAGGAAGCTTGGGAGGCGCCGTTCTTCCCCTTCCGCTCGCTGCCCAACCAGATGCCCTCGGCGTTGCTCCAGGCGCGGTCTGTCACTAGCCAGGAGCCGTCCGGGTTGCGCTTATAAGTGGCGGAGACCCGGGTCAGGCCGGCCTGATCGGGGTGGTTGGAGCGGGCCAGTTCGTACCAGGTGCCTTCAAAGCGGAGGGGATCGAAGTTTTTGGCAAGTTGGACTCCTTTCGGAACCTTGGCCGTCGTGCAGCTTGAAAAGCAACATGCGGCGAGGACACCGCCTAAGAGGACGGGTGTTTTGAGGAATGAAGCGAAGCCGCGAAAAGAGAGGGGCGTATGATCCTGAGCAGCCATAGTGGATAAGGGGGAAAGCAGATTTCGGGCCTGAAAGCGGGGGAAGCTTAGCGTTGTTTGGATGCGGCGGCCAGCGGTGCGACAAACGCGGCCAGGCGAGCGGCTAGGGCTGGATCCGATCCCCATTCTGCGATCCGTTTGACGATGGCGCTGCCAACGACCACGGCGTCGGAGACCGCGGCGACCTGGCGGACCTGTTCTGGGGTTGAGATTCCGAAGCCGACGGCGATGGGGAGGCTGGTGGTGGCGCGAATCGCCGCCACTTTCTCGGACAGGGACTCTGCGACATCGGTGCGCTCTCCCGTCACGCCTTCGCGGGAGACGTAGTAGATAAAACCGCTCGCTCCATTGGTGAGTTTACTAATGCGTGAGGCAGGGGTCGTGGGGGCGATCAGGCGGATCTGCTTTAGGGAACTGTCCGTGGCGAAGTCCGGGTTGGAAGCGACTTCGTCCGGAGGGAGGTCCAAAATGAGCATGCCGTCCACACCGGCTGCCTCGGCATCCTTCAAGAACTGGGCAAACCCGTACCGGTAGATGGGATTGAGGTAGGTGTAGAGAACGATGGGGATCTGGCTCGACTTCCGGATGTTGCGCACGCATTCGAGGACCTTGGGCGTGGTGGCTCCCGCGTCCAGAGCGCGGGCGGCGGCGAGCTGGTTGACGATTCCATCGGCCAAAGGATCGGAAAAGGGAAGGCCGAGTTCCACGAGGTCCACGCCCGCGCGCTCCAAGGCGGGCACGATTTCCTCGGTGGCGGCGAGAGACGGATCGCCGGCGGCGATGTACGCGATCATAGCCGCCTGGTTTTGTGCGCGGAGTTTCTCAAAAGTCTGGTCAATACGGTTGCCCATAGTTCCCTAGCAAAGCGGGATCACTAGCATCTTGGAAGCGTATAGGTGCTCGGGAGTGAATTCTTGTGGCCCCTACAGACGTACTGAGGGGGTGCGCGCGGTGTGTGTTTGTGGGTGCACTTCGCGCTTCTCTGATTTTAAGTGAACGCTAGTCTTTCTCACCTTATGAAACGCACGCTTCTGCTTTTACTCCCCGCCCTTTTCCTTGGAACGGCTTGCGAACGCCACTCCGCCTCCTCTCTTCCTTCCCACGGTGGTGCGCATGGAGCTGAGTCGAAGGCTCCCGCGGCGGCTCACGCGGCTCAAAAAGCGCCGGCTCCCAGCTCACAGACGCCAGCCAAGGGTGAACCCGCGGCGAAGTTTTTTGAACAGCAGCCCAAGTAGCCGGTATTTTCCCTTCGAAGGGAGATTTCTGAAAAGCTGCCCTTGCGGGCGTCTGCGGCACAAAGAAAAAGGGGCGCCACATTGAGCGGCGCCCCTTTTGATGCTGGGATTGAAAATCCTAGCTGTTAGCGCAGGAAGGCCTCGTGCAGGCCGCCGTCAACGGTGACGATCTGCCCGGTTGTTTTGCTCAAGCGTTTGGAGACGAGCAGGAAATACGCCTCCGCTTGGTCTGCCGGTGTGATGGGCGACTTCGTCAGGGTGCGGTCCGCGTAGAACTGCGCGAGTTTGGTGACGAGCGAATCGGTGGCCTCATCCTCCGTGTAGGGGATGTTGTACTTGGCGAGGGAGCCGATGACGCGGTCGCGGGGGAACATCGCGCTGCCCTGGACGACGGTGGCGGGTGCCACGCCGTTGACGCGCACGAGCGGGGAGAGCTCGATGGCGAGCTCCCGCACGAGGTGGTTGGCGGCGGCTTTGGAGGTGTCGTAGGCGAGGCTACCTTTCTTAGCAACGGCTGCGTTGGCGCTGGTGGTGAGCACCAGGTTGCCCCGCAGGCCCTGTTCCTTCCATGTTTTGAAGGCCTCGTCTCCAACGAGATAACTGCCGGTCACGTTGATGCGGAAGGTCAGGTCCCAGCGGTCGTCGGGGATGTGCCCGCTGGTGTCGCTGGGGACGAAAATCCCCGCAGTCACGCAAATGGAGTCGAACCCGCCGTAGGCCAGGGCAACCTTGTCGAGCATGGCGCGGACGCTGGCCCGGTTGGTGATGTCGGCGGCGAGCCCGACGGCTGGGCCGCAGCCGCTCACGCCGGAGCCGGCGACGCCGATGCCAAGGCCGTATTTGCCCGTGATTTCGGCGGCCGTTGCGGCGGCGGTTTCTTCCTTGAGGTCGACGCAAACGAGATGGGCGCCTTCCTTGACGATGCGGTGGGCGGTTTCCTTGCCGATGCCGCTGCCGGCACCGATCACGATCACAACTTGCCGGGCGAGTTCTTTTTCCGCAGGCATGCGCTTGAGTTTGGCCTCTTCAAGCAGCCAGTATTCGATGTCGAACGCTTCCTGTTGGGGCAGGGCGATGTATTCATCGATGGCTTCGGCCCCGCGCATGACTTCGACCGCGCAGTTGTAGAACTCAGCGGTGACGCGGGATTCACTCTTGTCCTTGCCCCAGGCGATCATGCCGAGGCCGGGGATGAGGATGACGGTGGGGTTGGCGTCGCGGATGGCGGGCGAGTTGTCGTGTTTGCAGCGCTTGTAGTACGAGGCGTAGTCTTCGCGGTAGGCCACCAAGGCGTCGGCCAGGAGTGATTTGAGGCTGGCGACATCGCCGGTGGCCGGATCCCAGTTTACATACAAGGGCTTGATCTTGGTGCGCAGAAAATGGTCTGGGCAGCTGGTGCCGAGTTCAGCGAGGCGCGCAGCGTCCTTGGAGTTTACAAAGCGCAGGATGGCCTCGTCTTCCTGGACGGTGCCGATGAAGCGGTTGTGCTGGCTGACCTGGCCGCGCAGCCAGGGCAGGATTGCGGCGAAGGTGGCGTGGCGCTGCTCTTCGGGGAGCGTGTGGTACTTGGCGCCACCGAAGGCTTTGGCGTGGCCGCCCTTGGCTTGGTACTTCTGTTCGATGAAATGGGCCGCTTTTTCGATGAACTCGAGAGTGCGTGTGTAGCAGACTTTTTCGTCGTCATCCCACGAGATGAAGCCGTGCTGGCCCATCATCATTGCTTTTACCTCAGGGTGTTCTTTGGAGATCACCTGCATGGCCAGCCCGAGCTCAAACCCGGGGCGCATCCAGGGGACGTAGGCCATGCTGGCGCCGAAGATTTCCTTGGTGAGCGCCTCGCAGCGCTTGGAGGCGGCGATGGAGATGATCGCGTTGGGGTGCATGTGGTCCACGTGTTTTCCCGGAAGAAAGCTGTGGAGCGGCGTGTCGATGGAGGAGGCACGCGGGTTGAGATTGAAAGTGGCGTGTGTGTACATGCCCACCATGTCGTCTTCGCCCTTGGACTTGAGGCCTTTGTCGGTGCGCGCACCGTAGCTGCCCTGAAGGGAGACGAGTTTGTCCTGATAAAGGGAGGAGAAGTTTTCGCGCAGGCTGGTGCGGAGGTCCCCCCCGGAGCCTTTGACCCAGAGCACTTCGACGTGTTTTCCGGTGAGGGGGTCGGTTTCCATCAGCTTGGAGGAGGTGTTGCCTCCACCGGTATTGGTGATGCGCTGGTCGCTGCCCAGCAGGTTGGACCGGTAAACAAGGCGTCCCACGGGATCCAAGGAGGCGGCTTTGGAATCGTCCCAGAGGAAGTTTACATGCTCGAAATGGCTCATCTTTATTGGTTTCTGTGTGGTTGTAGGGGATTGTATATTTTGGGAGGTGTGGTCCTGCGGGCGGGCTTTAGCGCGGGGCTTAAGCCGTCAGAGCTTTCCATCGTGCCGCAGCGGCGTCCCAGTCGGCAAGACTCTCTGTGTGCGGATGAAACTCTCGCATCTCGTGGGCGAAGGAATCCCGGACGACGGAGCGGATTTCTGACACCGACTGGAGTTCACCCGCGGCCTTGGCCTGGAAAAGAACGTTGCCCAACGCGGTGGCCTCGATTGGGCCCGCCACCACCGGCCTCTGGCAGGCATCGGCGGTGAACTGGTTGAGTAGCGCGTTGCGGCTTCCCCCGCCTACAATGTGGATCACTTCGATGCGATTGCCCGTGATTTTCTGAAGGGAATCAAGCACTTGCCGATAGCGCAGGGCCAGACTTTCAAGAACGCACCGCACGAGTTCGCCCTCGGTTTCGGGGATGGGTTGGGCGCTTTTGCTGCAGAAATCCTGCACGGCCCCGATCATGTCCGTGGGGCGCAGAAACTGGGGGGCATCGGGATTTACGAGGGATCGAAGGGGCGCGGCCTGAGCGGCTAGTTGGACGAGGTCGCCGTAGCTGGAGTTGCCTCCGCGCGCCTCGAAGCCGCGTTTTAACTGCTGCAAGAGCCACATCCCTACGATGTTCTTTAAGAGCCGGTAAGTTCCGTCGACACCGCCTTCGTTTGTAAAGTTCAGGTGCAGGGCTTCGGCGCTGAGGTTTGCCTCGGCCACTTCCACGCCCATAAGCGACCAGGTGCCGGAGCTGATGTAGGCCCACTTTCCGTAGCCGTGGTCGCCGGCGGGAATGCCGACCACAGCGGAGCCTGTGTCGTGGGTTGCGGGCGCGACAACGCGTGTGCTCCCGAGGCCCGGAAGTTTGGCCAGTTCAGGGCGCAGCGAGCCGAGGTCTGTGCCTGCTGAAACAATTTCGGGCAGGAAGTGGGAGGGGATCCCGAGTTTATCCAGAAGGCCCGTAGACCAGGTCCGGGTCTTGGGATGGAGGCACTGGGTGGTTGTGGCGTTGGAGAATTCCGCCACGCTGGCGCCGCAAAGCGCCCAATGGATCCAGTCCGGAATCATGAGCATCCGGTGCGCCTGCGCCAGAAGATGGGGATGGTTGCGTTGGGCGGCAAGGAGTTGGACCAGGGTGTTAATCTCCATGAACTGGAGGCCCGAGGCTTCGAAGATCTCTTGCCGTGGCAGGAGTGCGCACAATTCGGCGACGAGGCCCTTGGTGCGTTCGTCCCTGTAGCAGAAGGGCAGCCCGAGCCATTCGCCCTGGCGGTCTTGTAGGACGTAGTCCACCCCCCAGGTGTCCACCCCGATGGAACGGGCTTTGCCGCAGGATTTTCCAGCGAGGATAAGGCCGTCCCGGATTTCCTTCCAAAGGTGCAGCAAGTCCCAGCGCAGCGTGTTTCCCAGGGGCACGGGACCGTTGGAAAACCGGTGGATCTCCTGGAGGCGGATGTGGCGCCCATCCCAGAGGCCGGCCATGACGCGGCCGCTTTCGGCTCCAACGTCTACTCCAAGATAAGTTTGTGAGGCTGGCATTCTTGTTTGGCGGGTTGTGGGGTTTGGTTTTTGGAGGCTTTGAGAGGGGTTATTGCCCGAAATGGGTCTGGAAGCGGTAGGCGCCTGGTTGGAGTTCGCAGACGCTCACCCCGTCCTCAAACTGGAGGAACTTCACGCCCTTGGCCGCTTCCATGGGTTTGTCGTTCACGCTGATCGTGTCCAGGGCGCGCGTGGGTAAGTGCAGTGTGGCGCTGGTGTTGGGTGGAATTTCCACGCTGTATTGGTACTGGGTTTTGTCCAGGCGCCATTCCACCTTGATCGTTCCGGTGGGCGAAGCGTAGGAGGCCTTCACCCAGGTCAGCGGTTCGGGGGCTCCCTCGATTCTGGAGAAGGGCTTGATGGGTTTGAGCAGTATTTTTTGATAACCGGGCCCGTCGGTGTCGATGCCCGCAAGGGATTGAAACATCCACTGGCAGACGGCTCCAAACGAGTAGTGGCTGAAGGAGTTCATGGCGGCGTTGCTGTCTCCGCCAAAACTATTTTCCTTCGTGTAACTGTCCCATCGCTCCCAAACCGAGGTGGCGCCGTTCACCACCGGGTAACCCCAGGAGGGAAATTCGCGGCTCTGGAAGAGGCGCACGGCGAGGGACTGTTTTCCGACGGAGGTCAGGGCGGGCAGGAGGGACTTCGTGCCCAAAAAGCCGGTGCTCATGCGGTTCTGATTGGCTTCGACCAACCCTGCGAGCTGGTTGCCGATTGCGGCGCGGTTCTCCCGGGGGGCGAGATCGAATTGAAGCGCGAGGACGCAGGCGGTTTGGGAGGCTTTTAGCAGTGTGCCTTTTGCCTCAATATACTTGGAGGCAAACGCTTTGCGGACGTCTTCAAAGGTTTGCCTGTACTGCGCCGCCTCCAGGATGCGCCCCGTGGCTTCGGCCATTTCCGCCATGAGTTGCGCCGTGTGGGCAAAATAGGCTGAGTCGATGAGTTCCAAAGGTGTAGGGTCCTTCAGGTTAAGCCAGTCCCCCCAGGCGTTTCCGATGGACACGCCGTTGAAGGAGGGGCTGGAGGCCTGCCTGAATTCCATGAACCGGGTCATCGAAGCCCAATGGCGTTCGATCACCCGCGTGTCGCCGTACACTTTCCAGATCGTGTGCGGGCAGATGATGCCGGCGTCCATCCAGGCTGTGCCGAAGGTCTTGCCCTGTTCACCGTAGCCCATGGGGTAGGGGGCGTAGTCGGGATAGGCGCCTACGGAGCGCTGGGATTCGTCGACGTCGTCCAGCCACTTGGTGAAAAACGAGGCCACGTCTGCGTTGTAAGTAGCGGAGCGAACGTAGATTTGGGCGTCCCCCATCCAGCCCAGGCGTTCGTCGCGCTGGGGGCAGTCCGTGGGGATTTCCAGGAAATTGGCGCCCTGAGAGCGCACGATGTTTTTGAAAAGCTGGTTGGTGACCTCATCGGAACATTCGAAACTGCTTGTTTTTGAGGTATTTGACTGGAGCGAGAGGCCGGTCAGACTTTCCTTGTTTGGGGGCGACTTGAATCCGGTGACCTCGCAGTACTGGAACCCGTGGTAGGTGAAACGCGGGACCCACTCCTCGCCCTCCGGGGCGCCCTTGAGGACGTAGGTATCCGTGGCGCGGGCTTTCCGAAGGTTCTCTGTCATCAGGCTTCCGTCTGGGTGCAGCATCTCGCCGTACCGCAACGTCAGCGTTTCGCCCGCGGTACCCTTGGCTTTGAGTCGGACGACGCCTGCGAAGTTGGTTCCGAAGTCGAAAACGTACACGCCTGGTTTGGGTTCGGTGATTTTTACTGGAGGGAGTTCCTCCGTGATTTTTACCCCCGGTCCTGTGTAGGCCTGGAGTTTCGCGGGTTTTCTAAAGCCAAGGTCCACCTCCCGTTCGCCGCAATTGTCAAAGAAGGGGGCCTTGACGCTTGGGTTTGCCTCGGCGGGGATGGCGTTTTGCCACGCGGCTGAATTGAAGCCGGAGCGGTCCCATTGGGCGAACTCGCGGCGCGCATCGTATTTTTCGCCCATTAGCATATCCGCTTCGAGGAGAGGGCCTTCAGAAGAGACTTTCCAGGTTTTATCCGAGCCGACCACCTTGCGCGTGCCGTCTTCAAACTCCACTTCGATTTGGGCGAGCAGGGAGGGTGTTTTGCCGTACATCGCCCTTCCCGTTTTGTGCGGGCCGTAACCGACCAGAAGTCCGAACCCCACGTAACCGGAGTACCATCCGTCGGTGAGAACGGCGCCGAAGGTGTTGGGGCCTGGTTTGAGGAGTGCGGTGACGTCAAAGGCGCGGTAGTAGGCGCGTTTGTGGTAGTCCGACCAGCCTGGAAGGAAGAAGGCCTCGCTCGCAGGTTTTCCATTGAAGCGGATTTCGGCGTTTCCAAGGGCGCTCAGGTACGCGGTGGCGCGTCTGACGGGTTTTGCGATTTCAAACTCCTTGCGGAAGTATTTTGCCGGTGGCAGGTAGAGCGATTCGCGGGAGGTGTGCAGTGGCGTCCTGTCGGTGGCTGAGATCCAGCTGGCGACCCACTTTTCGGGATCGGTGAGCGCCGTGCGCCAGGAAGCGGGTTTGGACCACTCGGATTCCGCGCCTTCTTTGTCCCAGATTTTCACCTGCCAGAAAACGTGCTGCCCGGGTTTGGGCGTTTTTCCCAAGTACTCCACTTGGGAAGTGGCGCGGCTTGGGGTTTCCCCGGAATCCCAGAGGTCCGCCCTGTTGCGCTGGAGTTTTTCGAGCGAGGTTGCGGCGCGCACGGCCCACGCGCGCTGCGCCTGCGGGGCGACTCCGCCTTCAAGATTCCAGCTCAGCCGGGGGTGAGGGTCCTCCACGGCCAGTGGGTTTTCCAGATATTCGCAGCGCAGTCCGTGCGGGCTGAGACCCGCTGCGAGGGCTGAACAGGGGAAGAGGAGAAGGAGATAAACGCGCATATGGGGGTGGAGCCGGGAGGGCATCAAAAGTCAAACGGGTCGACGTTCTCCTTGTTGAAGATAAACGGCTTGCCGAGGATGATGGAGGTTTCCTCAATATCAAGCTCGCCCAGACGGCCCGCATTGAAGTTCTTTGTCCTAGGTTTGAGCGTGGCGTTGCCGGAGGCATGGGCCGCTTGGCTGGCGAGGTAGCCCAGATCGACGACTCGCCATAAAATAACGCTCTGCGTGCCGACTTCCTTGAGGTGTGCGCGGTTTTCCGTCGGCAACCCAAGACGGGTCAGCTTCCCGGTGCCCGTCTTGCCCGACCCATTTTCGCCCAGCAGCGCGTGCACCTCGCCGGGGTGCAACTCAGAGGAAACTCCCTCAAGGGCGCGGACGGGGCCGAAGGGTTTTGAAATCTGGGTGAGTCGGAGCAGAGGGTGGCTCATAAGCGGTTTTGGTGTTTAACGAGGAGCGGTTGGCTCTGTGGCAGGCTACTCCCGGAGGGAAAGCACCGTGGCCTCGTAGCCGCGTACCTCGGCGATCCAGCGCATCCCGGAGGGGACATTTTGTTGCTCGCAAAACTCTTCCCAGACGGCGCCGGAGGGGAGCACTTTGAGCTCCTCCTGCAGGGCCAGGCGGCTTGTGAAGTCGCCCTCCAATTCGACTTCGCGCAGCGCCTGAGTCGGCTCCAGCAATGCCGCCAGCAGGGCCCGTTGCATCGCTCTTGTGCCGATCACCCACGCCGCCACCCGGTTGATGCTGGCATCAAAATAATCGAGCCCGATGTGTGTGCGTTTGAGAAACCCGTTGGCCACAATTTCCCGTGCGATCGAAAGAAGCTCGTCGTTCAAGACCACGACGTGGTCGCTGTCCCAACGGACCCCGCGGCTGACATGGAGAAGCAGCTCAGGAAGGAACGGAAGCACACCGGAGATCTTGTCGGCAATGCCCTCGGTGGGGTGGAAATGGCCCGCATCCAGGCAGAGCAGTTTTTGGCGGGAAACGGCGTATCCCAGATAAAATTCAGCAGATCCGACCACGTAACTCTCAGAGCCTATGCCGAACAGTTTGGGCTCAACCGCGTCGAGGTTGCCCTTGAGTTTAGCGTGGAAAACAGAGTCCAGAGATTCCGCCAGACGTTCTCTGGGTGCGAGGCGGTCTGCGGGGGTGTCCTTGGTGCCGTCTGGAACCCAGACGTTTGTGACGGTGGGCGAACCGAGCGCTTTGCCCATGACCGCACCGATTTCGCGGCTCCGCCGTCCGTGTTCGATCCAAAAGTTGCGGATCCCTTTGTCGTGGTGGGAGAGGGTGAACCCGTCAGCCGCTTTCGGGTGGGAAAAGAAGGTGGGATTGAAGTCGAGCCCGAGTTTGTGAGCCTTGGCCCAGTCGATCCAGCCTCGGAAGTGCTCCGGCGCGATGGCGTCGCGGTCCACCACTTTGCCCCCAAACTCGCCGTAACAGGCGTGTAAATTGACGCGGTGTCGTCCGGGAATGAGCGAAAAGGCTTTCTCCAGATCCGCCCGCAATTCAAGCGGTGTGCGCGCTTTGCCCGGATAGTTGCCGGTGACAGCGATGCCGCCGCCCAGGGACTGCGCGTTTTTTTCAAACCCGCCCACATCGTCGCCTTGCCAGCAATGGACGGAGATGGAGATGCCGGCAAGGGCCTGCATCGCGGAGTCCGTGTCCACACCGAGTTCTGCATAACGTTCCTTGGCCAGCGCATAAGAAGGCGACGCAGCGTTTGGCGATGCTTTTGTTTTGGTGCTCATGCGTAGTGCGTTGAATGGCGAGGGGATTCTAAATCGGTAAGATGGCAGGGGAGGCGCCCGAATTTCTAAACTGATTGCCTCCGTTTTGGCGAATCCTTCTGCGGGCGGTGCTGGGCGCGGGCCGGAGATTATCTTGCCGGGCACATCCTGATCGCTCCGGCGATTTGCAGTCTACCCGATCCTTTGGGGTGAGGAGCCCGGCGTTTCGGCGGGGCGAGCATCTGCAAGAGTTTTCGGTTTCAATGTTGATTCCTGCTGAGCAGCGTGGATCAATGTCGCCCCTGCGCGGGGTGTCCCGCGGCCTCTTTTAAACCCATGAACCACGTCACCTCACTCCAAATCCTGACCTCGAACGTCCGCTCCACGGTTGAATCCCAACTGGAAGCCACCGGCGGACTGCTGCGTCTGGCCCCCTGCTGGGTGCCCCGCTCCTTTTTGCAGCCGGGCAAGCGCCTCAAGCTCCATCCGGACGACCTTTACGCCTTCGGTCTGAACCGAGGAGGCATTGACGAGCGCTGGTTTGCCTCCACCACACCCGCCGCCAATGACAACCGCACCCATGACGAAGGTTTGTCCTACGTGGTCGCCGGACACCACCGCTTCACACTGCAGGAAGCCGTGGCCGAATGCGGTTCGCTGCTGATCGGCGAAGCGATCTGGAACAAGTACAACAAGTGGCCGGTGTACTCGAAGTTTTTCGACAACATGGGACCCATTCCCCACCACATGCACCAGAGCGCCGAGCAGGCAAAACTGGTGGGTCTGGAAGGCAAACCGGAGTCCTACTATTTTCCTCCCCAGCACAACAACGTAGGGAACAACTTCCCCTATACGTTCATGGGACTTGAACCCGGCACGACCAAGGATCAGGTGCGCAAGTGTATTGCCGACTGGAACAAGGGTGACAACGGGATCCTCGATCTTTCCCGCGCCTACCGCCTCAAACCCGGCACAGGCTGGCTGATCCCTCCCTGCGTCCTGCACGCACCCGGCTCGTTGTGCACCTACGAACCCCAGTGGGGCAGTGATGTGTTCGGCATGTACCAGAACTTGGTGGAAGGCCGCTATGTGCAGTGGGATCTCCTCGTGAAGGATATGCCCAAGGATCACCACCAGGATATCGACTTCATCGTTGATCAGCTCGATTGGGAGGGCAACTGCGACCCGAACTTCAAGGACAACCACTA
Source organism: Chthoniobacteraceae bacterium (assembly GCA_947479475.1). GTDB lineage: Bacteria > Verrucomicrobiota > Verrucomicrobiia > Chthoniobacterales > Chthoniobacteraceae > Chth-196. The sequence goes on along the minus strand of CANJZW010000013.1, from coordinate 10,508 downwards.
CCTCGAGCCGATTCCCGTCGCCGACACACAGAGCGAAGGGTACGTCGACCGCTGGATTGTTTACGGCCGCATCAAGAAGGCGCAGCTCTTCACGGCCAAGGAACTCACGGTCGAACCCGGTACCAAGTGCACTATTCGCGACAATGGCGCCTACGGCCTGATCTGCGTGCAGGGCGTAGGAAAAATCAACGGGCAGACCCTCAACAGTCCCAAGTTGATCCGCTTCACGGAACTGACCGAGGACGAGTTTTTCTGCACGGAAGCCGGAGCGAAGGCGGGCGTGACGTTTGAGAACTTGAGCGAAACCGAACCGCTGGTGGTGTTGCGTTACTTCGGGCCGGAAGTGAATCCGGATGCTCCTGCGATGGGCGCGTACAAGCGCTAGTCGGTTCTTTGAGAGGGGAACACGGTCCGTATCAGGGCCGTGTTCCCGAGGGGGGCAAGCTTCGGGCGCGAGGGAAAATGTGGCATGCGCGGGGTTTTATTGGATAGGGTCAGGTTTATGGCGACTCCCGCTTTTACCTACCAAGAACCTTTTCCACTCGGCCCAGACTCCACCATCTACCGGTTCCTCTCGAAGGAGGGCGTACGGGCGGGCGATTTTGAGGGAACCCCTGTTTTAAAGGTAGAGCCCGGAGCGCTGACCTTCCTTGCGAGGCAGGCCCTGCACGACTGTTCTTTTATGCTGCGCGAGAAGCATTTGAAGCAGGTGGCGGCGATCCTCGAAGATCCCGAAGCTTCAGAAAACGACCGCTACGTCGCGCTGACCTTGCTTAAAAACGCGGAGATCGCGGCACAGGGAATTCTGCCTTTCTGCCAGGACACGGGCACGGCGACCATTCTTGGGAAAAAGGGGCAACAGGTGTGGACTGGGGTGGACGACGCGGAGTGGCTCTCCAAGGGGGTTTACGAGTGTTACACGCAGGAAAACCTGCGCTATTCCCAGACGGCGGCTCTCGACATGTTCCACGAAGTGAACACGGGCACCAACCTGCCTGCACAAATCGACCTCTACGCGACGGAGGGAGCGGAGTACAAATTTCTGTTTGTGGCCAAGGGCGGCGGTTCCGCGAACAAGACGTTCCTTTTTCAGGAAACGAAGGCGCTTCTGAACCCGAAAGGGTTGGAGAAGTTTTTTCTCGAAAAAATGGGTTCCCTGGGAACGGCGGCCTGCCCTCCTTACCACCTTGTTTTTGTGATCGGCGGGACGAGCGCCGAAGCCTGCTTGAAGACGGTGAAACTCGCCTCGGCAAAATATCTGGACGACCTGCCCACCAGCGGCAACGAACACGGCCGGGCGTTTCGGGACCTGGAGGCTGAAGCCCTGGCATTAAAGTTGGCGCAGGGCACGGGGATCGGCGCTCAGTTTGGCGGAAAGTATTTTGCCTTGGACGTGCGGGTGATCCGGTTGCCGAGGCACGGGGCGAGTTGCCCTGTGGGCGTGGGGGTTTCGTGTTCGGCCGACCGCAATATTAAGGCAAAGATCAACAAGGAGGGCATCTGGCTTGAACAGATGGAGGAGAATCCGGGCCGGTTCATTCCCGAAGCGATGCGCCTGCTCAAGGGGGATGGGGCGGTGCACATCGACCTGAACAAACCAATGGCTGAGATTCTTGCCGAGCTTTCCAAGCACCCCGTTACCACCCGCGTCCTTCTCAATGGCCCGCTGGTTGTTGCCCGCGACATCGCGCACGCCAAGCTGAAGGAACGCGTCGATGCCGGGTTGGGATTGCCCGATTATTTCAAACAGCATCCGGTTTATTACGCGGGTCCGGCAAAGACGCCCGTGGGGTACGCCTCCGGCAGTTTTGGACCGACGACCGCCGGGCGCATGGACTCCTACGTTGAAATGTTCCAGGCTCTGGGAGGCTCCATGGTGATGCTTGCGAAAGGAAATCGGAGTGCGCAGGTGACGGACTCCTGCAAGAAACACGGGGGCTTTTACTTGGGAAGCATCGGGGGGCCGGCGGCGATTCTGGCGAAGGAAAACATCAAAAAGGTCGAAGTGCTCGAGTACCCGGAGTTGGGGATGGAGGCCGTTTGGAAAATCGAGGTAGAGAATTTCCCCGCTTTCATTCTTGTGGACGACAAGGGGAACGACTTTTTTGCGAGCGGCTGTGGAGCCTGCCTGCCGGGCTGGATTGCGGCGGCGGCCAAAGAGGCGAAGGCGGCGCACTGAACCATGCGGGGGGCCTGGGCTCGCGCATGGTACGCCGCATGGGCTTGTGCAAAGCCGGTTGGGAGTGATTCCCGACAGTGATTGCCGCCTAGCCATTGCGAGGTCTGGGCGTCTGAATGACAATGTTTGGGGTGCCCTCGAGGCTTGTTGCGAACCGATAAACAATGGATTGCCAAAGTTAATTTGGAATCAAGGCAGACCATGCGGGCCTAACCGGCTCAGAGGAGGGATGAAGCCGTTGGGAGGGGCGCTAGAAACAAAAGTCTGGCGGTCTTGTTCAAAACTATTCAAAGGAAGTGGCTCTCTTGGGTTATTTATTAGTGCAGTCCCTCCAAAATATGAACCGTCTCCAGAAACTTTCTCCTTTCAAGGCTTCCTTGATTGCCGCCGCCGTGGCGCTTGCTCCCGGAGCCGCGCTTTGGGCAATCCATCCCAAAAGCGCCGGCCCTGAATCCTTCGAGCTGAAGTTCAAGCTGCCGGCGCCCAAACCGCTCACCCCGGAGGAGGAACTGGCCACATTCAAGTTGGCGCCGGGATTCCACGTGGAATTGGTGGCGGCGGAACCCCTGGTGGAAAGCCCTGTGGCGCTTTCTTGGGACGAGAAAGGCCGCTTGTTTGTGTGCGAAATGCGCGGCTACATGCACGATATCGAGGGCGAGGGGGAGGACCAGAAGATTGGTCGGATCGTGATGCTCGAGGACACCGACGGGGACGGTAAAATGGACAAACGCACGATCTTCGCCGACGGCCTGCTCATGCCGCGCGCCCTTGTGTGTGTGAACGGAGGCTTGCTGGTTTCTGAGCCGCCCAATTTGTGGTTCATGAAAGACACCGATGGCGACGGGATCGCCGACTCCAAGGAAAGCATCGACGCATCCTACGGCACGGCAGGCGGCCAGCCCGAGCATATGGCTAATTCACCGACTTGGTTGCTGGACAACTGGATCTACTCGGCCAACCACTCCAAGCGCTACCGGCTCAAGGACGGTAAGTTTATCGAGGAAGTCACCGGCCTGCGCGGCCAATGGGGGATGTCGCAGGACGATTTTGGGCGGCAATTTTACAACTCCAACTCCGACTTCCTTCGCTCGAATTTCATCCCCGAATCCCTGGCGCGGCGCAACCCCAACTACACGGCATCGGCGGGGCTTGGGGTGCAGGTCGTCAAGGACCAGGCAACGTGGCCCGCGCATCCGACCCCCGGAGTGAACCGCGGGTACGACCCAAAACAGCTCCGTGAGGATGGGACACTGGCCACCTCCACGGCGACTTGCGGGGCTTCCATTTACCGAGGCTCCCTCTTTCCGAGGGAGTACCGCGGCAACGCTTTTATTCCCGAGCCTGCGGGGAACCTCGTGAAGCGGATGATCCTCTCCGAAAAAAATGGAGTGATTGCGGGGACGCACGCCCTCAAAGCGACCGAATTTTGGACCTCCACGGATGAACGTTTCCGCCCGGTGTCTTCGTATTGCGGGCCAGGGGGCGCGCTTTACGTTGTCGACCTTTACCGGGGGATCATCCAGCACAAGAGTTTTCTCACGCACTATCTGGTGGCGAACATCAAGGACCGCAATTTGGAGACCCCCTTTAACCAGGGCCGCATTTGGCGGGTGGTTCCCAACAAGGCGAAGGTTGCGCCTGTGGCTCTGCCTGCCGACAGCCGCAAGTTGGTGGCGCTTTTGGATAGCGCAGACGGCTGGACCCGCGACACGGCGCAGCGCTTGCTGGTGGAACGAAAAGAGACCGAAGTGGTTCCCGCGCTTGCAAGCCTGGTGCAAAAGAGCAAGTCGCCCCTTGGTCGTCTGCACGCGCTGTGGACCTTGGACGGGATGGGCGCCCTTGCGCCGGAACTGGTTTCTGCCGGTCTGAAGGATAAGGATTCCAAAGTGCGTGCCGCAGCGGTTCGCATGGCCGGCCGTGCGCAGGTAGGGGAGCTTGCCAAAATGGTAGGCGACCCCAGTGCGGACGTGCAAATCGCGCTGGGTTTCCAGCTGAGCGCTTTTCCCGAAAGCCACGAAGCCACGCTCGCTCTGGCGCTCAGCGCGGGTTCGCAGCCGCTTGTGCGCGACGCGATCCTTTCGGGTCTGCGCGGCCGCGAGTTGGAAACGCTTCAAGGCCTCTTGGGGATGAAGTCCAAAACCGCGCCGACGGCTGTTTACGAGGCGCTCGCTCAGGCGGTGCTTGCGGAGCGGCGCAAGGAGCGGGTCAAAACGCTACTCGAAGTGATCGCAGCGCAACCCGCCAACGGACCGGCCCAAATGGCGCTACTCAGCGGCGCCTCCGGGAAGGTGAAGACGGGGAAAAGCGGGCCTGCGCCTAAACTTCTTTATCTCGAAAGCATTCCCGCCGAGTTGGCTGCTCTGTCGGCAACGGCTGATGCCAACGCCAAATTGTTGGTGGCAGCCCTGGACGCGCGCCTGGCCTGGCCCGAGAAACCGGGAGTTCCTCCTCCGCCCGTCATCAAGCCCCTGACTGCGGAAGAGACCGCGTGGTTTGAAGCGGGTAAGGGGGTATACAACTCTTTGTGTGTGGGGTGCCATCAACCCACCGGAACGGGAATGGACGGCCTCGCTCCTGCCTTGGTTAACAGCGAGTGGGTGTTGGGGAAACCGGAGGTGCTTTCGCGCATCCTGCTGCACGGTCTCGCCGGTCCGATCAAGGTTGGCGGGCAGTCCTGGAACCTGGAAATGCCGCCTCTGGGCGCCGCGCTTTCGGATGAGCAAATTGCTGGAGTGCTGACTTTTATCCGCCGCGAGTGGGAGCACAACGGTTCCCCCGTCGCCCCGGCTGCCGTGGCGAAAATCCGCCAGGAAAATGCCGCCCGCACCAAGTCCTGGACGGAGTCAGAACTCAAGGAGTTGAGCGCCCCAAAGAAGGCGGCGTCCAACGATCCCGGGGCGGGTGCGGGTGCGCCGGTGGCGGCGGCGAAGGCGCCTTAGTTTTTTAAGCCGCGGGATAAATGCGGGGCTCAGCGCGTGCGCGAACCCTGCATTGTGGTCTCCACGCTCGGACCCAACGTGGGTGCGGGGCAGGATTTTGTGCGCAGGTTTGGTCTAAGGTTTTTGAATCGGAATAGTTCCGGGCTGGGCAGCGCCTCCCCAGGGCGTTATCCTGCGCGAATGTCTTCCGCCAATTCCCTGCCTTTTCAAGTCGCGGCCTCTCTTAAAAACGCAGCCGCCCAGTTAAAGGAAACCAAAGTCCTCGTTGGATTTGACGGCTTTGTAGATAATATTTTGCACGTCGTCAAATCCCGCGAGTCCGCCTCCAAATACACACGGATGGAGCGGATGACGGAGTTTTCTGAAAAAATCGCAGAGGCAGCCGGCTTGAGTGCGAACATGGAAATGGTCGTCCAGATGCGCAAACTCGGGGGGAACGGGCCCATCATGGCCAACGCTCTGGGCGCCTTTGGGAATGCCGTCACCTACATCGGCAACCTCGGGGCCCCAGCGATCAACCCCGTTTTTGCCGAATTCGCAGCCGCCGCGAAGGTCCACTCCATTGCAGAGCCCGGGGTGACCGACGCGATCGAGTTTGACGATGGCAAGTTGATGTTTGGAAAACACGAGACGCTGCGCGAGGTGAACTGGGCGAATCTGATCAAACACGTGCCGGAAAAGACCTTGGTGAAAATCTTTTCCCAGAGCCAGTTCATCGCTCTGGTCAACTGGACCATGCTCACCCAGATGAAGGGCATCTTTCAGAAGATCGCCTCCGTGATCGCTCCCCAGCTCAAGGGTCCCAAACGGATCCTCTTTTTCGACCTCGCAGACCCCGCCAAACGTTCCAGCGAAGACATCCGCGAGGTGCTCAAGCAGATCACCAAGTTTGAAAAACACTTCCGGGTCGTCCTCGGACTGAACCTGCGCGAAAGCTACCAATGCGGCGAAGTTCTTGGAATCCGCCAGCCCGAGGAAAACCATGCCGCCGTGACCGCCCACGCGCTGCGCCTGCAGGAGATGTTGGATATCGATACCGTGGTGATTCATCCCACTCACTTCGCCGCCGCGGCGAACGCCCACGGCGCCACTTTTGTGGAGGGGCCTTTCACTCCGAAGCCCAAAATCACGACCGGGGCGGGGGACCACTTCAACGCGGGTTTCTGTACGGGGCTTATTTTGGGGCTGGATTTGGAACAGAGCCTCCAGATGGGAGTAGCCACATCCGGCTACTACGTGCGGAACGCCAAGAGCCCCAAGGTGGCGGATTTGACGAAGTTTCTGAAGACCCTGTAAGTCGGGCGCCTTGTGCGCAATGCACTATGGGTTGTGGATGGAAAAGCGGGACCCCCTACAGGTAGGGCTTGCCTAGGCTTCGCGTTTGGGAGATTTTATAGGGGCCATGTACCTTCGCTCCCTCGAATTATTCGGGTTCAAAAGCTTCGCTCCCAAGACAGTCCTCGAGTTTCACCGAGGGGTGACCTGCGTCGTCGGTCCCAACGGATGTGGAAAGTCCAACGTGCTCGACGCCATTCGCTGGGTGCTTGGGGAGCAGTCAGCCAAGGCGCTTCGGGGCGGTGAAATGGCGGACGTGATTTTTTCGGGAACCGATTCGCGCTCGGCCCTCGGGATGGCGGAGGTTTCCATGAACTTCTCCGAGTGCGAGAAGGAGCTTGGAGTGGACTGGAACGAGGTGACCATCACGCGGCGGGTGTTCCGGGACGGCTCTTCGGAGTATCTTCTGAACAAGACGCCCTGCCGGCTCAAGGACATCCATAGTTTGTTCATGGACACGGGGATTGGCCGGTCTGCCTACTCGATCATGGAGCAGGGGAAGATCGACCAGATTCTATCCTCCCGGCCTGAGGACAGGCGCGCGATTTTCGAGGAAGCTGCCGGGATTACGCGCTTCAAGAGCCAGCGCAAGGAGGCGTTGCGCAAGCTGGAGGCGACGGAGGCAAACCTGATCCGTCTCGACGACATCGTGAAGGAGGTCAACCGGCAGATCGCCTCCATGCAGCGGCAGGCCGCCAAGGCGCGCCGTTATCAGGGTTTGCTCGCGGAATTGCGCACCCTGGAAACCCATTCTGCGCGGCGCCAGTGGGAGGTCATCGAAGAGCGGCGGGAGGCGGATCGCAATGAACTCGGGGGCGTGCGTGCCCGCCAGAGTGAGTTGGAGGAGGAAATTGAAGGGGGAGAGAGCGAACTGGCGGCGCGCCGGGCGAGTCTGAACGCGATGGAGGAGCAGTTAGAAGTGGCTCGCCGCAACGCCACCGACCTGCGCAGCCGGATTTCCAACCACGAAAACCGGATCATTTTCAACAAGGAGAAGGAAACGGAGTACGAGGGGCTTATCTCCCGTTATCAGGCGGAAATGGCCGGTGCCCGCGAACGGTTGCACGCGGCGGAGGCCGCTTTGCGCGAGGCGGACGTGGAGTTGCAGGAAATCAACGCCCTTCTGGCAAGTGAACAGGGCCGGATGGAGGCGGTTCAAGGGGCGGCTTATGGCGTGGCTAGCGAGAGAGCGGAGGCTGAACGCGGCTTGCAGGCGGTGATTCAGGAGATCCAGCGCGAGGAACACCGGGTTTCGGGCTTCCGGGGCCAGCTCTCCAGCATGACCCAGCAACGGGACGGCATGGAGGCTCGTTTGTCTGTTTTGGGGGCTGAAACCGAGCAGCTCAGGGCGGCGGCCGGGGAGTTAAACGAGCTTTTGACGCAGGCCAAGACGGATTTTGACGCGGCCCAACTGGCGGTGGAGAACAGTCTCGTCGAGGTGAACGAGATGGAGGGCCAGTTGCGCATGGCCCAGATGACCCTTTCGACGGCGGAAGGTGAGCTGAGGCAGGTGCAGCGCGTCTTTTCAGAAAGGGAAGGCCGTTTGGAAGTGCTCAAGGGGCTGCTAGAAAGCGGCGAGGGGTTTTCAGCGGGAACGCAGGCCGTCCTCAAGGGGTTGGACAATCCCGAGTTTTTTCTTCCCGCCATTCAAGGCGCACTGGCCCAGTTCATCGATGTGGAGCCGGAGTATGTGGCCGCGGCGGAAGCTGTTTTGGGAGCCAATCTGCAGGCTGTGGTGATGAAGGACATCGCGGCGGCGGGGCACATCGTCAAAACGCTCCGGGCCCAGAAGGGCGGGCGCACGGTGCTTGCGCTTGAGGAATTGGATGCCGCTTTTGATCACATTGAAAACGACGATTTGACGCTTCCGGAAGGAGCCTTGTGCTGGCTCATCCACAAAATCAAACCCACGCCCGAGGCCGAGCGCATTATCGAGAGGCTCGTGAACTTTGCCGTGGTGGTCCCCGATGTGGAGACCGCCCTCAAACTGTTCCCGCTACGCGGCTGGACGATCGTAACATTGCAGGGGGAGCTTCTCTCAGGCGATGGCATGCTGCACGGCGGGGCAGACAGCGGAACCGGGGCTGCGTCGGTCTTGGAGCGCCGCAGCCAGATTCTGACATTGGAAGCAGAGCTCGAAGGGCTTTCCGCCCAGGTCGAGGAGCGCCGTCGGCGTCGCGAAGAAGCGGCTTCCGAAGTTGAGGGATGTGGCGCGCGGCTGGCGCAAGCTCGCGAAGAAAAACATGCGGTGAATCTGAACTTGGCCGGATTAAAGACGCAGACCGCCCAATTGGAGCGGCAGCTTGGGGAAACCCAGCGCAAGCAGCTTTCCATGGAGGGTGAGCAGGCCGGGGCGCAGAGCCGGTTTTCAGAAGCGGTGCAGCGCCTTGAAGGGCTTGAGGAAGAGGTTAACGAAGCCCTCGGCCGCATCGGAGAGCAGCAGGAACGTCGCCAGGAGTTTCAGGGCGGCATGGAAGCGCTGCGTGCCAGGGAAGCGGAGGCGCAGGCTGAATTGGGTGAAATGAAGGTGCGGGTGGCCACGGAGAAACAAAGGCACGCCTCGCTGTTGTCCCAGCGTCAACCCATGGAAGCTCGGCTCACGGAATTGGGCGATCTTATCGAGCAGCGCCAGGCCGACGTGGAGGGATACCGCGGCCGGGTTGCCGCCCTGCTTTCGGAGTCGGCAGAAATTGAAACAAGCCTGGAAGGGCTGCGCGGGCGGATCGGAGAGTTTGAGGGGATCTTGAATGCGCTTCTTTCGGAGCGGGCGGCAGTCGCGGCCATTGTGGAGGAAGAAACCGCCCAGGTGCGCGCCCGGCGCTCCCAGTTGTCCGGGTTGGTGGAAAAACGGACCCGTTTGGAGGTGCACCTCAACCAGTGGGAGATGAAGGTTAACATCGTCGAGGAGCACATCCGGAAGCGCTACCAGATTGAGGTCTCCGAATTTAAGAAGGACTTGTACGAACTCAAGGTCGCCTATCGGGACGCGCTCAAAAAGCCCCGGGGCGGCAGTGCCTCGGAGGCAGAGTCAGCGAGCGAGGCGCCCAAGGAGGCCGAGGGTGAGGAAGAAGGAACCGTCGTCGACTCGGAAGCCTATGAAATGGACTGGTCTCGAATCGACGCCTTGGTGCGTGAGCTCGACCAGAGGCTGGATGCCATGGGGCCGGTCAACATGGAGGCGATCCAGGAGTACGAAGAACTCGAGCAACGCCAGAACTTCCTCCAACAGCAACACACCGACCTCATGAACGCGAAGGCGGAGTTGTTAGAAGTCATTGCCAAGATCAACAACACGACCCGCGTGCTGTTCGCCGAGACGTTTGCCAAGATCAAGGTTAACTTCCAGGAGATGTTCACCGAACTCTTTGGAGGCGGGAAGGCGGATTTGATTTTGACCGATGAAAGCGATCCCCTCGAGAGCGGTATCGAAATCATTGCCAAACCTCCCGGCAAACAGCTCCAGAGCATCACCCTGCTTTCGGGCGGCGAAAAAACGATGACGGCGGTGTCCCTGCTTTTCTCCATCTACATGGTCAAACCCAGCCCCTTCTGCGTGCTGGACGAAATGGATGCTCCGCTGGACGAATCCAACATCAACCGGTTCATCAAGATTCTCGACAGGTTTGTCGCACAGAGCCAGTTCGTGGTCATTTCCCACAACAAAAAGACGATCGCCCGCGCCGACGCCCTCTACGGGGTCACGATGGAGGAGCACGGCGTGTCGCGTTTGGTGGGCGTCAAGTTCACCCGTCGCGACGAAAGTCGCGTCACGACGGATGTCGTGGGAAGCGGCAATTCGGAGTCTGTTCCCAGCGTGGCCGAGGCCTTTGGGAAAAGCCCCAGGTTGCACAGTGAAGACAAGGCCGAGGAAGAATCCGCTTAGCCTGAGACGGGGCTAATTGAAATATTTTTATGACGTTGTCCAAGGGGACATCCTGGTTTCATTAGCTTTTAAAGACGCTTCAGGACTAGGGTGGCCGCACCTGGAAAACACGCGTGAAACAGGTGGCGTGACGCTGGATATGCGCTTGACGCAGGCGCTTAGCGGCAGGAGG
>CANJZW010000012.1 GCA_947479475.1 Chthoniobacteraceae bacterium | reverse complement strand
GACAAAAGGCTCGACCTGTTCACGTAGCCACGCGTTCTCTCCAGCCCGGTCGTTGCCGGCCCGCGGATAACCAAAAAACAGCCCCTCAACCTCTCTCGCTGGCATCCAACGGGCCAACGCTTCATTGAAGTCACGCAAGCCATATCCTCGATTCGCTTCAAGAAATGCCGGCATCGTCCCAGGAGCGAAATGGCGCGTATGAAAGAGATGCGCGTGAATATCGTAGATGCGCTCGGGCAAGAATCCTTCGATGCACCGATTCAAAAGGGTACTATCGATAGCGTTCAACTCCGAGATCAGTTTAAGGCTCATGTAGAAATGGTCGAATCAATTAGTCGTCAAGTTAGAACGCAAAAACGTGGGTGCGACTTTCCGCCGGATAGTCCACCCGAAGCCGCATTTTCTGTCCCGAATCCAAAGTTTTTGGCGACACAAGAGGATGGCGAACATTGGTTAATTTATGTTGGATGCGTATGCCGATATGGGGGATCAATGGGACCGGCAAATGCCCCTTCAAAGGGGTAACTCACGTTGATTTTTTCGCACGTTGAGGGTTGTCGCTTTTCCAGTGGAAGTAACCCCAGCACTGGGCCATCTGGAACGCAGGAAAAATGTCGTATAAGCGCTTTTGAGAAACGTATGCGGCGGTGCCGAGTCGATAAAACCGAAAGTGCTCGCGAGTAAAAGAGTCTCGGACTCGCGGAGTTCAAAAAAAAGCCGGGCGTTTTCATGAAAAGTGAGCCCCTGTTTTTATTCTGTTTGAGGCAGCGCGTTGCCGAAAAACCGCAGCCAATTTTCAAAAAAGATCCCGTCGATTTCCGTGGTGCTATACCCGCGCCGATCGAGTATATCTTCGAGCTTGTGGATATCAGTGATTGTATCGAGATCGTGAGGCGTTTGTTCAGTGCCAAAGCCCCCGTCGAGATCCGAACCGATCGCGCAGTGGCGCGCGCTGCCGGCTATCTGGCAAATGTGGTCGATATGATCTGCCGCGGCCTCAATGCCGACGACCTCCGGGCTCGTCACGCCGCGTTGCCAGCCGGGATACAACATCCACGCATCAAAGGCGGTTCCGATAACCGCGTCGCGCTCAACAAGAAGCCGAAGTTGCTCATCACTGAGTTGGCGATCTCCGGAGACGAGCGAGCGACAGTTATGATGACTGGCAAGCACTGGCCCCTGATAAATATCAAGGGCTTGGTAAAACGACTGGTCACATAGATGTGTGACATCAAGGGTCATTCCTGTGCGCATAAAGGCTCGCAACAACTCTGCGCCCTGTGTGCTGAGGGGGCCATCCACTCCTGTGCCATAGGCATACTGGCTTCGACGATAATGTACGGGCCCCACTGCCCGCAAACCGCAGTCCCACCATGCTTGAACCTGATCCGGACTCACGATGGGGTCTGCTCCTTCCATGCTTAGGATAATCCCTAAGGGCGTGTTTGCCGGAGCTTGTTGCCACGCCGCAAAATGGGCAAACAACTCGCCCCTAGTTGTGATGAAACGCAGATGTCCCTGTTCTTCCAGAAGTCTGTAAAACGCGAGTTGACCCTTTGCGTGACCGTATGCGATGGCCTGCGTCGTATAATCGAGGTCGGTACGCTTAAATTCCGAGCGCGCTAATTGCTCCGGGCCGCTGCGAGCCATCAGCGTGGCCACGCAAATCGGGATGTTAGCCCGGCGCAGTTCTGGAAGGGTGAGCGTGTTTTTGCCACGCGCAAGCTCATCATTAAGGCCATGTTCAGCGGCGCGGACTTCGGGGACAGTGGCTAACAAATCGCGATTAAAATAGAGCGCGTTCCAAGCCAGATCGAGATGGGAATCAATCAGTGGTCTCATAAGAAGTTCACGCAATAAGAAATCTAGCATTGCGGGTGCCTTCGGACGTGAGGACTCCGGGCTTCAGGTGCTTGCGGGAGCCAAAGCGAATGCGTTTCATAGTGGAGTCGTAGAAGGGGGGACAAATATTAAGTGCCTCGTGTCAACTCGCTGAGGGCGTTGTCAGTGGCTTCGAGCGTCTGGTCAATGTCCCGCTCGCTGTGCGCAAAGCTGATACTGCCCTGCTTTACAATGATTGGGAAATGGTAGATCCCGCGCTCAATTAACGCCCGCCGATAGCGTGTGTCGAATGCCGCGTCATGATGTTGAAGGATCTCCCACCAATCCCGAGGTTCGCCCTGCGTTGTGAAATAAGCACAACTGGCACTCCCAACGCGCGAGATCACCGCAGGAATGTGATGCTTTTTAAATAACTCGCTTTGCCCATTTTCCAAGCGCTGCCCAAGCCCTTCAAGTTTGCCGTAAACATCCAGGCTTGGATCCATGAGTTTTCTGAGACACGCGATGGCTGCGGCAACCGGCACGGGATGGCAATTGTAGGTGCCAGCGACAAGCACTCGCTTTTGCGGATCGGCAACGGTGGCTAGGTCGAGGTACTTCGCCTTCCCAGCAAGCGCGGCGATTGGGAAACCATTGGCGAAAGCCTTTCCATAAGTAGAGAGATCAGCTGTTACCTTGGCGATAGCCTGATAGCCTGCGAGACCGGAGCGGAAGCCCGTCTTGACTTCATCAAGAATGAGTAGGAATCCATAACGATCGGCAAGGTCACGCAAACCCTGAAGATAGCCGGGCAACGGCTTGACCACGCCGATATTTTGCAAGACCGGCTCGGTGATCAGGGCGGCGATCTCGTGCTTTTTCGCCATACATTCCACCGCTTCGAGGTCATTGAATGGCACCGCGTGCGTCAACGCCTTTTCCTCCGGCGGTATGCCCGCGGTGAACGGCACGCACGGATACTCGTTACCATGCACAGGGCTGCCTCCAAGTTGTTCGCAAGTGCTCATTAAATTTGTGGCCACCGCGTTGTGATGGCCGTTGTAGCCACCCTGCATCTTAATGAGATGCGTGCGACCGGTCCATGCACGCGCCACGCGGATCGCCTGCGAAGTCGCCTCCGAGCCGGTATTGAAAAATTGTACCTTTTCGCAGTGAGACACTGCTTTGAGAAAGAGGCGGGCCAACTCGCCCTCTTCCAGTGTAGGGCCGCTCCCGTAGTTTGACAGATCTCCCTGCATTGCTTTGATTACCGCCGCAATCTGATCGTCGTCGCTATGACCCAAAATATAAGGGGCGAAGCCGGCGTGGTAATCAATGTATTCGTGCCCGTCAATGTCCCACATACGGGACCCTTTGGCGCGAATGAAAGCGATGACAGGATCTCCCTTGCGATTAAGTGAAGCGAGGCCGCCGGGGATGAGTCGACTATTCTCGTCGAGAAGTTGTTGGGATTTTGGCCAGTTCATAAAAGAAATTAAAGAAGCGATTACTCGTTTTGTATCAGGGCAGGGGGCGATGGCCTCACGGCGAACATCAGCGCCGCACATACCAATAAACCGAGACCGGAGAATTGAAAAACTCGGCCAACGTCCACATGCGCATCGCGGAGCACGCCGCCAATGTAGATCGTCAGCCCGCCGATAGCGCAGGCAAAAAGGTTGAGTACGCCCATCCCTGTCGCCCGATAGCGAGGATCCACCACCATACAGAGAATTGGCATCAAATTCCCGTCGGTAAACGGCCGGGTCACGCCGTAGAGCATCACGCACGCTATCGCGACGGGGAAAGTGCCGGTCGCGGCGGCGACCCAAAGCGCAGGGGCAGCGAGACAAAGGCCGACCACCGAAACAAGGACGCGCCCGCGGGGGTTGCCTTTGCTCCAACGGTCCGCCCAAGCCCCTCCAATAAGGGCTCCGACGATCGTTGCCGCGGCGAGATACCCTGTCGCAGAGAAGCCCGCAGTACTCTGATCCAAATGGAAGCGCTCGCCGAGGTATGTTGGCAACCAACCAGCCAAGCCCCATCCGGCCAGCCCCAATAGCCCCCACACCATGAGAATAAGTATAAACGAACTGCTCCGGAATAGGCTTAGTAATGCTTGGCCAAAATCAACCTTGGGTGATGCCGATAAAACAACACCTCCATCCGGTGGCGCATCACGAAGGGCGAACAGGAGCACCAAGGAATGGATGATGCCAACAACCCCGAACGTTAAAAAAGCGGAACTCCAGCCGTGCCGCTCGGCGAGCCAACCGCCCAGACCGCCAAAACCACTCCCGACCATGAATCCGGTAAAATGAATGGAGGTTGCCCGGGAGCGAGTCCGCTCGCGATGGTAGTCCACAATGAGAGCAAAAGCCGCAGGAATGTAGAAAGCCTCGCTGAGGCCCATGAATGCGCGTGCCAGAAGCAGTTCATCAAACGTTTTGGCATGTCCAGTGAGCCAAGTCATGACGGACCAGACAAAGAGACTCAAAGTGACAAGGCGACTGCGGCTAAAGCGATCAGCGAGATAGCCGGCGACCGGACTGGCGAGCGCGTATACCCACAAGAACACCGAGGTGAGCAACCCAAACTGCGCATCCGTCATCGGAATGGCCGAGACAAGGGAGGAGCGCATCGTCGTGAGTATGTTGCGATCCAGATAGTTGAGGAAAGCGGCTACCCAGAGTAATGCGACTACGAGCCAACCCCGATAAGGATGCAGCGTAGCCGGGTTCATTGGACGAAGTGATGTGCGCCGCCACAATGCCCAATGTGACTCACAAACTCCAACTGTTGGCGGTAAGACCTCATCCTGGGGGTTGGGTTTACCACGCTGTCCAGCCCCCATCGACGACGAGGTTTTGACCCGTCATAAAGCTGCTGGCGTCGGAGGCGAGAAAGACAAGAGCCCCCTTGAGTTCATGCGGTTCTCCCATGCGGCCCATCGGCAATTTAGTTTTAAGGCGCTCAAAAAGCTCGGGCGCTATCGCTTGTGAAGGAAACGGGCCAGGACTTAGACAGTTGACCCGCACTAGGTCTTTCGCCCAATAAACCGCGAGATGCCGAGTCAGCTGAATGATGCTTCCCTTGAGCGCGTGATACGCGACTGGACTGGCGGGGCACAGACCCTCGTAAACGTCGGGGTACGAACCGACCGCGCCGTACATCGAGCCGAGCATCACAATGCTTGCGGCAGTCTCGGATTTTACCGCGTGGTCACGCAGCAGCCGGGACAGCAGGAAATATCCTGTTGCGTTGGCCAGTTGCCGGGTGAACTGCTCAGCGGTCACATTACGCCAGTCTGCGGCCGTTAAATCATGGCCGTTATTAACGAGCACATCGAGGCGTCCCGCCTGTTGCAGCGTGGCATCAAAACCACGTGCAACGGAGGCCTCATCCATCTGATCAAGGGCTACAGAAAGGTGATTTCCCTGCTGCTGCCCTCCGAGTGCTGCCGCAACTGTACGGGCCTTTTCAAGACTTCGGCTCGCCACAACCACACGCGCACCGGCCTCTGCGAGACCCCGCGCTAGCGATGAACCGAGATGCCCGCTTGCACCGGTGATAAGAGCGACACGCCCGCTCAGATCAAAAAGCTGCTGCACTGACGGCTCCTTGAGCTGTTCCTTATGTTCCATGCGGCTCGGTCTGTTGATTGATTAGCTGCCACTGCCGGGAATCCGCGGAATTCAGTATTGCCAGATTCACCGCAAGGGTCTGAATAGCTTCTTCCAAGGAACAAAGCGGAGCTTTGATTCCATTGAGATAGTCAAGAAAGCCCTCAGCCTGTCGTATAAACAAAGTATCCCTATCAAGTTGATCACCGACTTCATCGTGCCATGGTGAATCCGGTTCAGCCATCCAGCGCCAACGATTGTGCTGATTCTCGAACCGAACAGTGCCGTGCTGACAAATCACCGTGATCACAACCTCGTTCGGTGACTGATGCTGATTCAAGCTAAAGCAGCCCATGACGCTGCCATGCCTCGTGAGCACATGCACGGTGTCCTCCACTTCGACTCCAGCAAGCTTTTGGTGACCGATATCGGCCACAAGAGAGTCAACCGGTCCCACCAACCATTCCCCAGCATTGATTACATGGGTGAAAGCGTCCTGCACTGCGCCGCCGCCTGTCGCGCGGTCCTTGTAATACGTCTCCCGATAGGCGGGCCGGAAAAATGGGAAGTTCTGTCCGCAGGTGGCTACGATCTGCAACGCCGGGCCGAAACGTCCGCTATGGAGGGCCTCGCGCATCTTGGTCAGAACTGGGTGCGCGCGGTAGACATAAGCAACGGAGGCAATGAGAGTGCGCCGGTTGATTTCCTCCCGGAGCTCTGCAATGCCATTAGGGCTAGTGCTTAACGGCTTTTCAATCAGCAGGTTCGCGCCGACTTTCGCCGCCGCTGTTGCCATAGCGATGTGCAGATGCGCAGGAGTGCAGATCACCACAGCCGAGGGACGTGAGCTGAGAGCATCCTCGAGATTCTCAAATGCCTGCGTGATCTCGTAGCGGTCCGCAATCGTCTTGCGAAGGTTGGCATTCAATTCGCAAATTGAAAGTTCAGCCCTTCCTGTGGCTCCAAAACAGCGGAGATGGCGCTCTCCAATTGATCCGACACCAACGATCAGAATGGAGTTGCGCTCCTTCATACGCAATTTTTCAATTCAGCCGCCATGGCGGCGAGACGGTTGTCAAAGGTGAACCCGAGAGCGCCGTATTGCTCCTGCACTTGCTCAAGCGCGCGTTTCATGAAGAGGATGTCGGCGCCGTGGCAAATGAAGCGTGCTCCCATGTCTATTAACATTTTGGAGTGTTCCGGCGTCCCACTGGTGGTGCCCCAGTGAATGCCCGCATCTTTGGCTGCTGCGGCCACACGGTTGCGCGCTTGAACCATGGTTGGGTGATCAAATTCAAATGGCACCCCAGCTAGCACGCTCAGATCTCCAGGCCCAATCATCACCACATCCACACCAGGTACTTTTGCAATAGACTCAACCGCTTCAAGAGCGCGGGGTGATTCGATTTGTACGATGAGAACAGTTTCCTCGTTCGCTTTTTTGAGATACTGTTTCATCGGGGCGGCGCAGTATGGAGCGTCTGCATTTGCTCCATCGACTCCGCGCTCACCGAGCGGTGCAAATTTGGACCACCGTACCACTTCGGCCGCCTCAGCGGCGCTTTCGCAGCGGGGATACATGATGCACTGTGCCCCCGCTTCCAGCAGGCGCGCCATGCGCATGAACTCACCCTTGGCCGGACGCGCAACAATGTCTGAGGTGCCCACCCGTGCGGCTCGCATCAAATTCGCCGCGGTTTCGACGCTGTAATGGTGGTGCTCTAGATCCATCCAGATCCCGTCAAAGCCCATAAGGCTGGTCATCTCAAAAAGGGTCGGGTCGACGTAATGTAGACAGGTAATGAGGGCGGGTTCGTTCCGCCGGAGTTTGCTTTTGACAACGCTGTTTCGCATAGGAATTGGATTGTGGGTTTATTTCTTCAACTGCAAAATCATCTCGATCTCTACGCTCGCGCCCAAAGGGAGCTGGTTCATGGCGAGCGCGGTGCGGGCATGGCGGCCTTCTTCTCCGAAAACTTCGCGGACAAGGTGCGACGCCCCGTTAATTACCAAATGGCAATCCGTAAATGTATCAACGGCATTTACATAACCCGTAATGCGAACCACCCGCTGAATGCGGTCGAGGGAACCGAGCTGTTTACACACCACTCGCAAAACATTAGCGGCGCAAAGAGCCGCTGCGGTGGTCGCCTGTTCGACGGTGATCTGGGACGGAACCTTTCCGACACTGGTGAGTTGGTCTCCGTCGAAAGGAACCTGCCCCGATGCGTAAAGGATGTCGCCTGCGATGGCTAACGCGTCTACGAGCGAACCCTCCGGCGTGCAGCGGTCAAGGGGATAGCCTAATACCTCTAGTTTCCGCTCACGTTCACTCATGGTTTTGGATTCTCAATCACAGGAAAATACTCGTTTTGAAGCGCAGCCACGCGCCATGCATGCTTTCGGTACAGATCTTCCCAGTGCTGCGCTTGCTCGGGGGTGTAGTTAAAAAAACCACGCCCATTGGAGATGCCTCGGGCGCCGCTATCCGCAAGGTTTTGCATGACCGTCGGGAGTTCCTCTGCCTTGCTCAGCGAGGGCAAAACCTTCCGCATGGCGCGCGCGTAAAGTTCCGGTCCGCCAGTGAGATCGATCCAGCGTAGCGGGCCGCAGACGGTGGCCCAAAGCCCCATGGCATTGCGCACCGAAATATCAATTGTTTCCGCGTCCGCAACCTCCGATTCGAGCAAGTGCAGCGCCTCGCGATACATCGCATAACCAATCCGATTAACGATAAATCCCGGGACTTCTTTTTGACAGACGCAAGGCTCCTTGCCGAGACGACGGGCCAGTGCGAGCGTGATCTCGAGCGTTTGCAAGGATGTCTGCCGGCCGGGAATCACCTCCATGAAGCGTGTCGCATGGGCCGGCGAAGCCCAGTGCATACCCAAAAACCTTTCCGGATGTTTACGCTGCTGCTGCAATTCGCTCATGGGAATTGCGGAACTGTTGCTTGCGATGACCGTCGAAGAACTCACGCACGCCTCAATTTGATCGAAGACCGCATTTTTGACCGAAAGATCTTCCGTGACGCTCTCGATTACGAAAGTACAGTTGCCCAGAGCCTTGTAATCCGTCACAGACAAGTATCGCGCAGACCAATCCTGCCGAAGACCCGCATCGAAGCCCGCGTGGTCTACCAATTCGCCGATCATTTGCTCGACGTGGCCGCGCGCATCAGATTGCTGTTGTGGGCTGGCGTCGAAGGCGACGACTTCAAAACCATGTCCCAGAAAACTGGTTACAATGCCGCGCCCGAGCAATCCGAGCCCGACGACTGCAATACGTTCTGATATGCCGGAAGTGTTCATTGCTGGTTCAAATTGAGCAAACTGAGCGTATCGCGATGAATCATGGCTTCTATCGCCTGCTCGTTGAGTTGCGGTAAACCAGTCCCCCGAGTCATCTCGTTGAGTTTGCGCAGCCCGGAAATGGAGTCATTGACGGTCGTAAATGGATAGTCAGTGCCGAAAAGCAGCTTATCCCACACGCCGTATTCCTGAGCGAGCATGAGGCTGTGGTAAAGTTGGAATGGCCGATAGTGCAGCGCACTGATGTCGGCGTAAACATTCGGATGTTTTCTTGCCGTCACAATACATTCGCCCTCATAGGGATGACCAAGGTGAGCCATGATGATTTTCACCTCGGGAAAACGAATGGCCACAGCGTCGAGATGGCGTGGCAACGTGCATTCCAGAGGTGCCTGCGCAATAAAAGTGGTCCCCGTGTGCAGCAGCACCGGCAACCGGTGTTGCGTTGCATAACGCCAAAGAGGATCAAGGAGGGCATCATCCGGCCGAAATCCGCCATACATCGACAGAAGTTTAATCCCTCGCAGCCCGAGCTCTTGATGCCCCTGTTTTAATTCGCGCTCCCAACCTTCCTGCGTCGGATCGACGCAAAGAAACCCGATGAGGGTATCGCGATGCGCCGCGACGTAAGCCGCGACGTAATGATCATCCACCCACATGCCGCTCAGCTTTGCCTTCCCACCAAAGACGATTGTCTTGGTGTCGGGAGGCGCGGAGGCGCGGTAATCGTCGTAGCTGACGGTGAGGTCAACCTCAACTCCCGCCCGAGCCCTCTGCGCCTGCTGGCGGAAGTCGTCACTAAAATGCAAGGGGTACTCCCATACATGGCTATGAACGTCGATGATCATGAAAGCATTCCTCTCGCGTTTATTTTGACACTGACCGCAGCTCCATCCGGTTCGCACCACCAGAAGACGTCACGCAGATTCACGCACGGGCAAATGTGGTTCGGAATGATTGATAGACGCTCACCGATTTTCGGGCGCTTCGTGCAAAGCGAAACATCCACTTGTCCGTGTTCCTCGCTCAGTCGCGTGATCTTTGCCTCGGGATACTCCATAATAAAGCCGTGCCCGCTTTCCCTCGCTGGGATGCAAAGGTCACTGGTGAGAGTTTTAGTGCCAGCATCAATGACAACCTGGTCTTTGACCGCATCGCTAATCACGGTGCAAACAATGTGGGCGGCACAGTCGCTCAGCTCACAAAATCCGGCACGGAAAGTGTTCATGTCGTTGAATATATAGGTGCCGGGACGGATCTCGGTAAGGCCCTGGACGAGGTGCGACTGGTAAGCCGTTGGAGTTGATCCACCCGAAATAATTTTCGCCTCCAAGCCATGCTCGGACCAAAGCGCCTGTGCCGCCCGAAGCCGGCTAGAAACCGTCGAGAGAAATGGTTCCTGCTCGTCCGCTGCGGCCCAGATGTGCCCGGGATAACAGAGTATTCCGTCGAGACGGACCCCTCGAATTCCGGAGATATATTGAGCCAACTTCAACGTTTCTTCGGGCGTGCCTACACCCGTACGACCGAGACCGACATCCATCTCCACAAGGAGCCCAATGAGGCTATTTGCGCCACAAGCAGACGTGGCGAGCGCATCAACCGCCTGCCTGCTATCAACTGCCACACGCAGGGTTCCATTTCGAGCGATTTCGGCGAGCCGCTCACAACGTGCTGAATCAACGGCTGGATAAGCCATCAGCAAATCGTCGCCTGTTGGTCGCATTTGTTCCGCCTCGCCGACTTTCGCTACGGTGAGGCCTACTGCGCCAGCCTCCAATTGAAGACGCGCCATCATCTGGCTTTTATGTGTCTTTGTGTGGGGCCGAACAAGCAGACCATGTCGCTTTGCGTACTCGGCTAACCGACTGATGTTACGGCGCACAACCGCCGCCTGAATGACGAGAGCCGGCGTGGCCAATCGGCTCGCGGAATGAACAAGAGCCTCCTCCGTCGCAGCTCCGATTTCCGAGACGGAGGCCATGCCCGATGGATGGGAGAGATCAGGCAACTGGGGGGTGAATTGCATGTGTCCATATTTGGTTAACCGAGGCGCGTCTGCCAAGCGCAGCCTTTTGGTCATTTTGCATGACCAAAAGTTCCGCTACGTCTGTGAAATCGAAGGTTAAATGGACTTGGATCGTGCACCGTTTTCCGTTCGGTTTACGTTTTTTTGCCTCCATGGAGAGAAGTGGAACGGCAAATGGAAAATCGCACCTCATCCATTGAAGGGTCCGGGAACTAACAAAACTTTCATCCAGCTCTGAGGGGTTCGAGAGACTAATTAGAAGGCGAGCAAGGGCGCGACGCGGTGAGGGATCCTCCAGGAAACAGCCCAGTGCGAAAGCTTGCAATCAACGGCTTGACAGAACTATATGGACGCACATGAAACCCTCTCGCGCCCGCTTCATTGTCCTTGGAGGGCTCTGTATGGCCGCGGCGCTAGCCTATCTAACGCGCAATGCGGCGGGGACGGCGGAGAGCACGATTCGGGCGGATCTGGGGCTGACCAGAGAACAGTCCGGCTGGTTGAGCAGCGTGTTTTTTTGGTCGTATGCGCTGTGTCAGATTCCTGCGGCTGCGCTTTCATTGCGACTGGGGGCGCGGCGGGCGCTGCCCTTATTTGCGTTTCTCTGGTCCGTGGCCACGGCGTTGTTCGGCATGGGCGGTTTTACGGCGATGGTCGTGTCACGGGCGTTGGTGGGCGTTGCACAGGCTGGACTTGTACCAATCGCGATTGCCGTGATGGCACGCTGGTTTCCCCGTGCTGGACAGGGTCTGGCATCGGGGGCTTTCGGCGGATTCATGTCGGCAGGCAGCATCGTGGGTGCGCCTCTGACGGCTTGGTTGATCATCGCCTGCGGCTGGCGGCCAATGTTCCTTTGGTATGCGCTGCCAGGAATCCTGTGGGCCGTGTGGTTCACACGTTGGTTTCGCAACCAACCAGCGGAGCATTCAGCGGTGAATGAAGCGGAGTTGAATCTGATCAACGGCGATACGAAAATTGTGAAGAGCGTGGATGCACAAAGTTCCGGTGCGTTATGGCGGGTGCTGGTCACGAGTCCCGCGATGTGGTGCATCTGCGTGCAGCAGGCCTTTCGTTCGGCGGGCTACATTTTCTTTGGCAGTTGGTTCACGACTTATTTACAAGAAGCGCGTGGGGTGGAACTGATCACATCGGGCTGGCTCACAGCGTTGCCGCTTGTCGGGGACCTAACGGGGTCGCTACTCGGCGGAGCGCTTTCAGATATGGTTTTGCGCAAAACAGGTAGCCAGCGTCTGGCACGGCAGGGCATTCCCGCCATTGCGCTATTTGTTTGTTCGTGTTTGGTTTTCTCAGCCTGGTTTGTCAGCAATCCGCTCGTAGCCGTGCTTATTATTAGTCTCGGGATGTTCTGCGCGGCGGTGGCTAATCCTTGCGTGAGCACGGTGATGATGCACGTGGGTGGCTCACACGTTGCCACGGTCAGCGGTGTGATGAACATGTGTGGGAACATAGGCGCCGCAGCGTTTCCTGTTTTGGTACCCTGGTTGCTGACCAATGCCGGCGGATGGGATGCGGTACTGATCGGTTTTACGGCACTATATGTCTGTGCCGCTGTGTTTTGGCTTATTCTCAAAACAAAGCATAACATGTTTAATTGCTCCACGGCTCGTTTGGCCGAAGCTTAAGTTTGATTTCAAAGCGGCCCGGATCGATGGGGAGTCGGCAAAATTTTCGGCCCTGATTCTTTGGTTCGAACTAAACGGCCCTTTAGGCGTCGATCAACAAGAGGTGGCGCGGTCTACACCGCATGGCTTCAACACCGGGCAGGCATTGCTCTCATTGGGTTCGAGGCCTTCGGCAGTTGGGTGATGTATCGGAACATCTTGCTCCCAAAAAGGCACTGCCTTCCAGAGGGCATCCTTCCATGTTTGGTTTGCAAAGGCATAGCCGCCAAGCGTAGCTTTTTGCTCACTTTGCCCAACCGCCCCCCGTCAAATCCGCCGCTTGCAGCAATCCCGCAACGCAATTCGCTCGTCAATCAAACGGCGGAGTCTGTGCGTGCGCACCTTCAGGCCGGACATTGGGCGCAAGGCCTGCCTGCTGAGCGTGAGCTTTGCCAACATCTTCAAGTAAGCCGTCCCACCGTTCGAGCTGCACTCCAAGATTTGGAACGCCAAGGGCTCATCAAATTGACCGGACGCACGCGCAGACCAACCCCCGACACACCCGGTTCCGGTACTCGTGGAACAAACACTCGGGTGGTCACGATTCTAACGCCTCGCCCCCTGCACGCAATGTCGCACACCTCGCTTTTCGTGATCGACACTCTCCGGGAGATGCTTGCGAAAACGGGATATCTGGTTGATCTCCATTCGGATCCGGTTTGCTTTTCCTCCAGTCCAGCACGCGCATTGGAGAAGCTGGTAGAGGCGAGGCCAATTGCGACGTGGGTGGCGTGGGGATCTAAGGAACCGATGCAACAGTGGTTTGTTCAGCATCATCTGCCGCTGCTCGTGCTGGGCTCCTGCCGAGCAGAAATCCCGCTTTCCTCCATTGATCTGGACTTTCATGCCACCTGCCGTCATGCGGCTGATCTGTTGTGGCGCAGAGGCCATCGTCGCCTTGCTCTCGTGCTGCAACAGGATGCCTATGGCGGCGACCTAGACAGCGAAGAGGGTTTTCGAGAAGGGCTGAATCAACACCCCGAGGCGCAACTGCACGAGATCCGTCATGACGGCACTCCGGCGCATCTGTGCGCGTTGTTGGACCGGACACTACGACTGCCCTCGCCGCCAACCGGCTAC
Source organism: Chthoniobacteraceae bacterium (assembly GCA_947479475.1). GTDB lineage: Bacteria > Verrucomicrobiota > Verrucomicrobiia > Chthoniobacterales > Chthoniobacteraceae > Chth-196. The sequence continues at coordinate 50,318 of CANJZW010000012.1, read as the reverse complement.
TTTGTCATCAGAGCCCCACATGCGCTGACCGTGGCCACCCATCTGATGAGACGCAATCTGAGCCTACCAAAAGATGCAGCGGTTCTCTCTCGTGACGATGAAGGTTATCTCCAACATACCAGCCCGGCGCTTAGCCGATACGCACTGGATCCAAATTACTTAGCCCGGAAAGTGTGCAAAATTGTCAGGGAACTGGCGGAGCGCGGGAGTCTTATTCCAAAAGCTATCCGGCTCATTCCAAAGCTTATTGCCGGGGAAACGGTGTGAGGAATTTGAACGTTAACAAAACAACGCGCGGACTGGGGCAGGGGAACCATCCACTTCGCTTGAAAATTATCCGGGAAGACGGCCGCACCGTGTCAAAGGCGGCACGGCCTCAACCCCGGTCACCGGGGGCTTAGTAGGTCGCCCTGCCGCCGGATAGGTCGAAACAAAAGCCCGTGCTGAAGGTGTTCTCCGGTGAAACGATGAACTCTCCCATCGCCGCGAATTCAGCGGTTGTTCCGCAGCGTTTCATAGGGATTTTATCGGTCATGTAGGTAATCTGCGCCTCGGGCATGTTGTCGTGGATCGCAGTCCGGATTACCGCCGGGGCGAGGGCGTTGATGCTGATACCCGTTCCCGCGTACTCCTTGCCTTGGACCTTGGTCATGCCAATGACGGCTGCTTTGGAGGCGGAATACGCGAGCATTCCTGCGTTGCCCTCCTTACCCGCGATGGAGGCGATGTGCAGGACACGGCCGTATTTGCGCTCCAGCATGTGGGGCGCCACGGCCTGAAACGTGACCAGGCTCGCTCGGACATTGAGGGCGAAGACCCTGTCGAAGTCGGTCAAATCCACCTCATGGCTCTTGATGTTCGTTTGCCCGGTAATCCCAGCGCAGTTGACCAGGATATCAACCCTTCCGGTTTGAGCGACGATCTGCGCGACGGCAGCGCGCACGGCTTCAGGGTTGGATACATCAGTGTGAATGGCGAGCGTCCCAGCACCCAGCAAGGCGGGCAGGCCCTGGAGTTTGGCCGGGTTGATGTCTAGAACGGCCACCGTCACGCCGCGCGAGGCCAGGCGTTGCGCCAAGGCAAAACCCAGGCCGTCGGCGCCTCCGGTGATGAGAGCCGTCTGGCCTTTCCATGCGGGAATTTCAGGGGGTGAGGTAGTTTGCATATAAAAAAAGTCGAAATTGGAACTCGAGCATTTGCATCCCCTGGAGGGTGGTATGCAATATCCCTTTGCAGTTCTGTGCGGTTTCCTTGTGCCGCCGGCCTGAAGATCACGTGTTTCGGTAAAAGCCGTGTCGTCCGTACAACACTACAAAATGCCCAATAGCGCAGAAAATTCGGCCGCTTCGGAACAGTTCATCACGTTACTCAACGCGACGCATGGACGGTTGCTCGGATTTTTGCGCACGCTCCTTGGAAATAACGCCGACGCGGAGGACGTTTTACAGCGCACGAGCCTTGCAATTTGGAGAAAATTTTCGGAGTTCGATCAAGGCAGAGATTTTTTTGCATGGGCGAGCAGCTTTGCCTTTTACGAAGCCAAGAATTTCCAGCGCATCACGGCGCGCTCCAGATTGCACTTCGACGATGCTCTCATGGAACGCCTTGCGGAAGAACGGGTGCCGGATCTGGACAACCAAGATGCGCGTTTTGCCGCGATGGACCAGTGTATCGAGGAGCTTGATGTGTCCGGACGGGAGTTGGTGCGCGAGTTTTACATAAACAACACGGACGTGGCATCTCTGGCTGAGCGGCTGGGGCGTGCTCCTCAAACTCTTTATAACCGCCTTAATACGCTTCGCCGCCTGCTGGGGGAGTGCGTCAAACGCAGACTTGGGCCTGATTCACTCACATGAATAAAAATCCCGACTCAAAAGAGATGTATCGGCTCTTTTTAGCCAAAGCCGATGGTACAATCAGCGACGAGGAACACGAGCGCCTGAGCCAAATGCTGCATGGCTCTGCCAGTAACCGCAGCTCATGGTTTGCATTTCAGGACGCCGAGGGGGCCTTGTTGGCGTGGGCGCAAAGAGAGACTTTGGCGAATCACGCGGCGCCTTTGTCCTCAAAGGGCGCCTTGGGCGAGCACACCCGTGGAGGCATTTGGAGGTTTTCCGCGGCGCTTGCAGCCGGAATTGCAATCAGCTTTTTCGCTTGGGGTGTATGGGCCGGATTGCCGATGCGCTTTTTTCACGGCGGGACGAACGCGGGTACCAATGTCGAGTCCACGACCCCGAGTGTGGCGGTGCTTTCCAGAGGGGTGGATATGAAATGGAGTCAGACGACCGGCTCGCCCGCAGTGAACGCGCCGCTTTCGCCGGGCCTCCTGCACTTGGAAAGTGGCGTGGCAGAAATCGAGTTTTTCCAAGGCGCACGTCTTTGCATAGAAGGTCCGGCGGAGATTGAATTGATTTCTGCTGGCGAAGCGTTTTGTCGCTCCGGGCGCTTCCGTGCGCATGTGCCACCTCAGGCGCGTGGCTTCCGTCTGAGAACTTCAAAAGGTGACATTGTCGATTTGGGCACGGACTTCGGGCTGGATTTAAACCAGAGCTCCCCAGAAGTTCACGTCTTCAAAGGAGAGGTGGAATTGCATCAGCCCAAAGTCCAGATGCAGACACTCACTGGCGGCGTCGCTGCGGCACTCAACCAACCGGGTGTTGCACGGACACTAGCCGCAAATGTCGCGAACTTCGCTTTCAGTGATTTGGATGCGGGGGTGAATGCCTCCCAACGCCATTCTTTTGAGAAGTGGCAAGTTTCATCAGCAGAGGGGAGTAAATCCGCAGACTTGCGCCTTCGACTCGACTTTCAGGACGGTTCCGGTGCCCGTTCTTTGCGTAATACGGCGCTCCACGGTCAGGATATTGCGCCGGCAAGTATTGTGGGCTGCAGCTGGACTGAGGGTCGTTGGCCAGGCAAACACGCTTTGCAGTTTAAGAGTCTAAGCGATCGGGTTCGGCTGCGGGTGCCCGGAGAATACCGTCAGTTTACGGTGGCCTGCTGGGTGCAGTTACACGGGCTGAATATCCGACAGGGTTCCATCTGCATGAGTGAAGGGGTTGACCAAGGCTACGTCCACTGGCAGGTGTTGCACGATGGATCGCTATGCCTCGGCATCGGCCATGGAGTAAAACCCAATCTGCCCGTTTGGGAGGATTTCATCAGTCCGGTGGTGTTCACTCCTGAGCGGTTTGGACAATGGGTTCACCTCGCCATTGTGTACGACTCTGCAGCCTGCGAGGTCCGGCATTACGTCGATGGAAAACGAATTTCGCGCCACACCATCAAGCTGCCTGTAGTGCTCACGCCGGGACTCCTTGAACTGGGGAATTGGAACTCCCCACCAAAGACGGAATACCGCCAACAACCGGTACGTAACTTTATCGGCTGCATGGACGAGTTCAGCATTTTCTCCCGCGCCATGACGGACGGCGAAGTGCGTGCGTTAGCCCAGTAAACAGACGGCCGGTTTTTCGACAAAATTCTCACCCCGTAACGCTTACTTTCGAGATATTACATTGTTACATTGCATCTGCCGGGGGGGTGCCACCTAAACTTGATGCCGCGCAATCATCTTTTTCTATACGCCCCCAGAATCCCCAGAAACTTTAATGAAAACTGCCCTCTTTATCTTCGTCTCCGTACTCTTTGCTGCAATGCCAGCAACTCAGGGCGCACCTTCGGGCCAACTCCGCGCTGGAGTCGCGAAGGTGGATGTAACGGATCGCACGGCGGGTCCGGTCAATGATCCCTTGTATGCAAAAGCGCTCGTGTTGATGGGCGGTGGCACCACTGTGGTGCTGATCACCGTTGACGCGGTGGCCATTGGAGAAATCGGGCGAATTGGGGACGGTTTTCTGACGGAAGTGCGAGGGCAGTTACAAAAGGAGTTTGGGATTTTGCCGGGCAGCGTGGTGGTCAATGCGAGTCACTGTCATGGCATAGTGCGCCCTGATACGGCGCAGCTGGCGGTCCAGGCGGTCCGTGAAGCGGTGCAGCACATGGTTGTCGTGAAGGTCGGGGTTGGCACGGGTCATGAGGATCGGATTAGCGAAAATCGGCGGCTGAAAATGAAGGACGGAAGCGAAGTGGATATGCGGCGCGCCTATTCATTGCCACGGGACGAGGATGTTGGCGCGGTGGGCCCCATTGATCCACAAATCGGAGTGTTGCGCATAGATCGCGAAGATGGGAGGCCCTTGGCGGTGATGTATAACTTTGCCTGTCACCCAATTATGAATCCGCCAAGCAAGGGCAACTCGGCGGATTATCCAGGGTTCGCCTCCAAGGTGATCGAGGATACGCTCGGTGAGGGTGCCGTGGCATTTTTTGTGCAAGGGTGTGCGGGAGACATCAATCCAGTGCGCTACAAGGAGATCAGTCGCCCGGCAGATGCCGAACCTTTAGGGAATTTGCTCGGTCTGAGTGTCAGGAATGCTGTTGGGAAGATTCAGACAAAAGGCGGCGGCGAACTAAAGATCAGCAGTGAAATCATCGAAGTGCCCCGGGGTACGGATCTTGACCGGCGTATTGGAGCAATCCAATCGGAGCAGACGAAGTTGCTGGGGTCGCTGAAGCCCACGAACATCAACTTCAAAACCTTTTTGCCACTGTTTCTGCAACAAAGGCTCTGGTCAGATTTTCCTTCGCATAATGTGCAAAGTTACCTTCATGAAAAGGCGCTCGAGCGCGACGGCCTTTTGAAATTCGATGGGGACAACAGAATTCAGGTGGAGGCGTATCTGCAAAACATCCAGATTATGGAGCGGCTCACCCGTCTGAATACAAACATGGCGCTGCTCAAAAAGCACCTTGCTCAAAACCGAGCCGCGGCAAAGCCTGTGCTCGAAGTTGAAGTGATTGGCGTGCGCGTCGGTGATTTCAAGCTTGTCACTTTTCCCGGAGAACTCACCGTTCAGGTCGGTCTTAATATCAAGAAGGCGGTGAATGATCCGCACGCTTTTGTTGCGGGTTATACGAACGGCTACATCTACTACATGCCGACGGTGGAGCAGCGAAATAACACCGGCTATGCACAGGAAGATTGCGACTCGCTGGTGGCTCCGGAGTGGCAGCTGATTTTCGAGCGAAAGGCTGCCGAGGTTTTAAAGAAGTTATAGTTTCACAGGTCATAGATTCCCCCCCCGATGAGAGCCCTCTTTTTTTCCCTTTTAGCGCTAACTCCGCTTACCGTACTTTATTCCGCAGAAGCCCCCAAGCCTCGCAACGGGGATAAGCTGCTGATTGCATACGACGACGGTTTTAGTCCTTTTTACAGTGGCCGCTACAAGACGGCCGCTGATTTGCGCAAACAAATGCAGCTGTTTAAGGATACGCAAGTTTCTGTGATGGAATGGTGTATTACCTCGGGTAGCCGCGTGAATTTTCCTGCAAAGAGCGCGGAGCTCGTAGGCACTGCCGTAAAGGAATATGGCCGGCGTGGGGATCAGCTCGCCGCAGAAACCCTGCGCCAGCTCGCCGCTGAGGGCTCGGATACATTGCAGCTTGTCTCCAGCGCGTGCCGGGAAATCGGAATACAATGTTACGCTTCGATGCGCATGAACGGCGATTATTCCGTCCCTGAGCTTTCAGATTTGTTTAACAGCGATTTCTGGCGGGCGCATCCCGAGTTTCGGATTCTTGGGTCGAAGGGCGAAGTGCGCACTCCGATGTCTTACGCGTTTCCTGAAGTGCGTGCGTTCAGGTTGGGAATCCTCCGCGAGGCAGCGGAGAGGGACATTGATGGCGTTGATCTCGATTTTCTGCGGCATCCTCCCTTCTTTGGGTATGAGGAGCCTCTGGTAAAAGCGTTTCAGGACAAGTACGCGCTCGACCCGCGCACGCTCGCTGCCGACGACTCGCGCTGGTTGGAATTGCGCGCCGAGGTGATGACCAACTTCCTGCGTGAAATTCGGAAAATGCTCGATGCCGCCGGGGAGAAGAAACACCGCCACATCGGACTGGGCGCGCGGGTTGATTGGCGCGACCATCGTGCGGTGGGCTGTGATGTTGGGGCTTGGTTGAAGGCGGGCTTGCTTGATTACGTTGTGATTGCACAGCACACCCTGGGAGGGTACGAGTTCGACCTCACTCCTTTTGTGGAGATGGCTCGGGGGAGCGGTTGCGCAGTGCTCTTTGGCGAAGAAGGTATCACGAGCGGTCACGACACGACTGCCGCCGAAGACAAACTAATCGCAGCAGGCAAGATGGTTGAACCGCCGCGCGGGGTGCTCTCGCTCGAACAACTTAAAACCCGCGCCGCCCGTTGGTATGCCGCGGGAGCCGATGGCGTGCATCTGTTCAACGTCGGCAACATCGCGGCCATGAAATTACTTGGGACGTTACCACCCGCTACGCCAAAACCGTAACCGCCCGAAAAGCACCAATCAACATAGTCGATCAATCCTCGAAACCCGCTTGCAGCCACAGGCACCCTCCCAAGCCACACCATGAAACGTCTTTTCAACCTTTCCCTCTTTCTTGCCTTTTCCACGGCTCCCTTGCTTGCTGAAGTTGTTCCTGGGAAATTTGATATGCCCTCCGTCCGAGACGCCTCAACGCTAGAGACGCGCGTCATTGAGGAGTGGCATTCTTGGGAAAAGGACGCCAGCGTTCGCCAGAAGCTGGTTGAAATTACCGTGTGCGAATGGTGGCCTGGGCAGAAAGTGCGGTTGCCTGTGACCTTTCTGGCGCCCGCAACGGGAGGGCCTTGCCGGAATGTGCTGGTAGGCAATACGGGCATGGTTTTGAAGGCAGCGGCGCCCAGTGGGGCAATGTTGCGCCTGCTCAAGCAAAACGGTGTCGGCCTCGTCCTCATCGGGATGACGACCGTCGATGCGATGGAGCCGCTTGGAAAACTGGACGTCGGGATGAAGGAACATTTCCTCAAGAGCAAGGATGCCCGGTTCACTCCAGCCTGGATCTGGGGCCTAAGCGACATGCGCGCGCTCACGGCGGCTATTGCGGAGAAGGAGGTGTTCCAACCAACAAAGGTGTTGGCCACGGGCGGCTCCAAACGGGGCGTGGCCACGGCTGCGGCTGGTATCGCGGATGAGCGGTTTACCGCGATTTTGCCTGTGGTGGCTCCGATCATCGACTCCCCGGGTGGCCCATACGTAGAGGGCCTTGCCTCCAAGGAAATCACGGATGAAAACACCCGTTTTCTCGCAGATTTGGCGGCCGGTAAAGAGATCGGAGCCCCCGCCTCGGCAATTGAGCCGCTGGTAGCGCGCGAGAAAATACGAGCCGCCGAACGCATCACGTTAGAGGAAGCGCGTGGTGCGGGATGGACCCCGGCTGAGATGAAGGCTGCCAGCACGCTGGCTTGGGAAGTATGCCGGACAACTAACTATTTGCCTGCGCTCAAAGCGCGCGGCGTGGAAATTTTTTATAACCAGGGCTCAAATGACAATGTCAGCCCCGGGTTGAGAGAACTCGGCCGCCGCTTTCCCAATCTGCCGATTTACGTGGTGCCGGGAGGCCAACATGGTGGGGCAAAAACCGCAGGGTTTTTAAAGCAGGTTGGTTCTTTGCCTGAAGTGGACGAAAATCTGTTCGCGTTTGCGCAGCACCATTTCTTCAAGAACCGCTCCCTACCTGCCACACCCAAGGTGACACAGCATTGGGACAACGCCGCTCACAAGCTGCAAGTCACGGTGACCTTCGCAGAGAAAATGGATTCGGCGACCAACGACTTATGGTGGTCTACGAACCGGCATGCTGACTACACGTTCGCGATGGAATATGACGTGTGGCAATCGACCCCGCTGCGGCGCACCGGCCCCGCGACATTCGCCGGAGAGGCTCTGTTGCCTGGCGCGCCCGGGGCGGTGGACTTTGTCAGCGTGCATCAGCACGTGGAAAATGGCTCAACGCTGACCTTTTCAAGCCCGTTGTTACGGCTGGAAACTAAATAGTTCAGGCCCGCCCGCCTCGTCGTTCCAATTTCTGTTTAGAGAATAAACTTTAAAATTTTGGCGCGCGCTCGGTAAGAAGTTGGAAAGCCGGACAACACCATGCAGAGAACCTCCTTTGTCTTCCCTGTGAATATTTCACCTCTAGTCGCAATCGCCCTGTTTTTGGCAATCACCACGGGCAAATTATGCGCAGCTTCCAGTGGGGCGGCCGAGGTGGAATTTTTTGAGAAACAGGTTCGCCCCTTATTGGTGGCGCGTTGCTATGATTGTCACAGCGCGGAGAAAAAAATAAAGGGGGGCCTCGCCTTGGACTCCCGCGAGACGACTCTTAAAGGGGGCGATTCCGGCGTTGTGCTGGTCGCGGGAGACCCTGAGAAGAGCCTTTTGGTGGAGGCGGTTCGCTACAAGAATCACGACTTGCAGATGCCGCCCAAAAAGCGCCTCTCGGATAGTGAAATCAACACGCTGGAAACGTGGATCAAGATGGGTGCCCCGGATCCGCGCACGGCAGCAACTCCGGTTAAAAGCGGGAGAATCATTGATATCAACGAGGGGCGGAAGTTTTGGAGCTTCGCTCAGCTTTCCCGAGTAGCGCCGCCCGTGGTGTCGACTGCGGGAACGCCCATAGACGCTTTTATTCAGCAAAGGCTCAAGGCCCAGCGCCTCCCCTCAGCCGCGCCCGCCGACAAACGCACGCTGTTGCGGCGCGCCACGTTTGATCTGACCGGCTTGCCGCCGACTCCGCAGGACGTGGAGGTTTTCGTCGCCGACACTTCGCCTGAGGCGTTTTCGCGGGTCGTAGAAGCGTTGCTGGCGTCACCTCATTACGGCGAACGTTGGGGCCGCCATTGGTTGGATCTCGCCCGGTATGCAGATTCCAATGGGATGGACGAAAACGTGGCGTTTGGCCATGCCTGGCGTTACCGCGATTATGTGGTGCGAGCCTTCAATGAAGACAAGCCATTCGACCAGTTTATCACCGAGCAGATCGCGGGGGATTTGTTGCCCCGGAGCGAGGATGCTCTCACCGCGACGGGCTTTCTTGCACTGGGCGCCCGCGTGCTGGCCGAGCCCGACGTACGGAAGCTGGAAATGGACATCATCGACGAGCAGATCGACACGATCGGCAAGACCTTCCTCGGCATGACGCTGGGTTGTGTGCGCTGCCATGATCACAAGTTTGATCCCATCACTCAGGAAGATTATTACGGACTTGCGGCCATTTTTCGCAGCACCCGCAGTCTGTCTGAGGAGAAAATGGGGGCTATCAAGTACTGGCACGAACACTCGCTGGCTACACCCGCTCAACGGGAGGAAAAGAGGCAAGTCGACGACTCCGTGAAAGCCAAGCAGGCCGAGGTGGCCACTTTTATTGCAAAGGCGCGGGACAGTATCAAAGCGCAGGTGCAGATCCGTGCTGTCGATTATTTGGCGGCGGCGGCGACATTGTCGGCTGAAAGCAAAGCATCGGAAGTCAGTGCCTTGGCCAAGACGCTCCAATTGCAGGCGGGAATTTTGACGAGTTGTCGCAAGTTTTTGGAGGCTCAGCCCGGCCAACCGGTGTTTAAGGAGTGGCGGGAATTAGCGGTTAAACGCGATGCGGAGGGCGTGCGACGCCACTACGGAGGGCTCTTCGCTGAGGCGCTCCGAACTAAGGCTGGGGCTGTTTACGCTGCGCTCGTGGATGCCAAGGGTTTCCTCGCGTTGCCCGTCAAGGAGGCCGATGTGTTCGACGTCGAAACGCTCGCCACCATTGCTGAGATGCGTAAAACCATAACGGCCATTGAAGCAGGCCGCCCGGAGTTGCCCGCCGTTATGAGCGTTGCAGACTCGCGGATTTTACAGGCGCTGCCCGTACATATCCGTGGAAGCTATCTTACCCTTGGCAAACCCGTGGAGCGGGGGTTTCCCGAGGTGTTGAGGACAAGTTTCAGCAAGGCGATCCTTCCGGAAAAACAAAGTGGCCGACTGGAATTGGCCCGTTGGTTGGCCAGCGGCGAGAATCCGCTCACGGCGCGGGTGTTAGTGAACCGAGTGTGGCGCTGGCATTTTGGGCAGGGAATCGTGACTAGCACGGACAATTTCGGGACCGGCGGAGGCAAGCCGTCTCATCCCGAATTGCTCGACTGGCTGGCGCGGAAGTTTGTGGAAAGCGGCTGGTCCATTAAGGAATTGCACCGCCAAATCATGAATACGGCCGCGTATCAGCAGGGCAGCAATCTCAGTGTTTTCCCCCCGGACAAAGCGGATCCCCGGCTTGTGGATCCTGAAAACCGGCTGTTATGGCGCGCGAATATCCAGCGCTTGGAGGCCGAGCAAATTCGCGATGCGATGCTGGCCACCTGCGATTGGCTCAGCCCGGAAATCGGAGGCAAAACCATCCAACTGCGCAACCGGGAATTTGTTTTCAACCACACCAGCAAAGACGCCTCCACCTACGAGAGTCCTCGGCGGACGCTCTATCTTCCAGTCATCCGCAACCATCTGTATGACATGCTGGAGCAGTTTGATTACCCGGACCCAACCATGCCCTCGGGGAGTCGCAACAGCACGGTCATAGCGCCCCAGGCGCTGATGATGATGAATGCCCCGGTGGTTCTGGAAGCCAGCAAACGCCTCGCCGATCGACTGGCCAAACTGCCGGCAGAAGAACGCGTCGAACAGGCTTACGCTCTGCTTTTTGGGCGCCCGCCGGTGCAAGGAGAGGTCTCCGATGCGCTGCGGTGGATCCAAGAGTTTGAGCGTGTCGAGAAACCAGAGCACGCTTGGGCGTTGTTTTGTCAGTCGTTGTTTGCGGCGAACGAGTTTATTTATTTGAGGTAAATTGTATGGATAACACCCCATTTCAGCCGCTCTCCCGTCGCTCGCTGCTTCAGCGAAGCGCCGGAGGGTTTGGTTACCTCGCCCTGCAAGCGCTGCTGGCCAAAGAGACGCTGCAGGCAGTTCCAGAGAACCCGTTGGCTCCGAAATTGTTGAAGTTTCCGGCGCGCGCCAAACGGGTGGTGTTCCTTTTCATGAAGGGCGGGCCGTCGCACGTGGACACTTTTGACCCGAAGCCTTTGCTGACTCGGGACGATGGCAAGCCTTACCCGTTTGAGCAGCCCCGCGTGCAATTCGCCGCCACCGGCAAGTTGTTAAAGTCTCCGTGGAGTTTTAAACAATACGGGGAGAGTGGACTGCCGGTCAGCGAGCTATTCCCGAACGTGGCTCGCCACGTAGACGACCTTTGTGTTCTGCGCTCGCTGCACGGCACCAATCCGGCGCACGGCGGGGCCTGCCTCAAATTGCACACCGGCAGCGACACCCAAGTGCGCCCCAGTATGGGCTCATGGCTGCTGTACGGTCTTGGCACGGAAAACGAAAACCTGCCGGGCTTTCTCACGATCTGCCCCACTTTTGCGCACGGCGGGGTGAACAATTGGGGTGCGGCATTCCTTCCCGCCTATTGCCAGGGAACCCCGATTGGAAATGCCAGCATTCCCTCTGACAAGGCCCTGGTTCAGCACATTGTGAACTCCCAGACAGGCAGTGTGGCACAGCGCAAACAGCTGAATTTTGTGGCAAAGCTCAACCACGAACATCTCTCGCTTTCCGGGCCAGACTTGGCGCTGGAGGGGCGCATCAATTCGTTTGAGTTGGCGTACCGGATGCAGAGCACCATGCCGGAGGCGCAGGATCTTAGCGGCGAGTCGGAGGCGACCAAAAGGCTGTACGGGATGGATCAACCTATCACGGAGAATTTCGGTCGGCAGTGTCTCATGGCGCGGCGTTTTCTGGAGCGCGGCGTTCGCTTTGTGCAGGTCACCCACAGCGACGGCGAGGTGCAGTGGGATCAGCATGGCAACCTTTTTAAGGGACATACCAAAAACGCGTTGGAAGTCGATAAACCCATTGCCGGCTTTTTGGAGGATCTAAAACAACGCGGTCTGCTGGAGGATACGCTGGTTATTTGGGGTGGCGAATTCGGCCGCACGCCCACTGCACAAGGCAGTGACGGTCGGGACCACAATCCCAACGGCTTCACCATGTGGATGGCCGGGGGCGGCGTAAAAAAAGGTTTCGCGTATGGTTCCACGGACGACTACGGCTACTTTGCTCAGGAAGACAAAGTACATGTCCATGATTTACACGCCACCATCCTGCACTTGCTGGGATTGGATCACGAAAAGCTCACCCACCGTTACGCAGGCCGTGATTTCCGGCTCACCGATGTGAGCGGCCACGTCGTCAAAGACATCCTGGCCTGATTCCCTGTATTACGGATTCCCCCCCCAACACCCCATGACCCTCCTTCACCAAACGGCCAAGCCTGCGGGTGCCGGGCCAGAGCGTTCCGGGCGTTCTTCGGCTTGGAAGTGGTGGATCACCGGCCTGCTTTTGCTGGCGACGATGATCAATTACATGGATCGGGTGACGCTTGCCGGCGCCTCGGTGCGCGTGACCGGCGAACTAGGGCTGAGCGATCTTCAGTACGGAAACCTGGAGTTGGCCTTCGGGTGGGCTTTTGCAGGCGGCTCGCTAGTATTCGGTTTTCTCGCCGACCGATTGCGGATTTATTATTTGTATCCGGCGGTTCTTGTGGGTTGGTCTCTGATGGGAATTGCGGCTGGATGGGCGCATGGGTTTGAGGGTCTTTTGTTATGCCGGACGTTGCTGGGTTTTTTTGAAGCCGGCCACTGGCCCTGTGCGTTGAAGACAACCTTTGCATTGTTGAACGAAAAGGAGCGGACCATGGGCAACAGCGTGCTGCAAAGCGGCGCATCTCTTGGGGCCATCATCACGCCTCAGATCATGAAGTTGCTCATGACGGAGCAGCCCGGTTCCTGGCGCACCACCTTCATTGCCGTGGGGGCCGTGGGATTTTTATGGGTGATCTTGTGGTTTTTCTGCCTCCGGCCCAGAGATCTGGAAAGGTTGCCCGAACCGGATGAAAAGCCTGCACCCAAAGGGGCCGCGGTGGGACTGGGAACCATTTTGGTGAGCGGCCGATTTTGGGCGGTGGCTCTGCTGATTGTTGGGGCGCAGACGGTCTGGCATATTTACCGAGTGTGGTTGATGAAGTTTTTGGCAACCGGGCGCGGTTACGAGGAGCGTGCGGCGCTGGACTTCAATTCGGTTTACTTCTTGGCGACGGATATCGGGTGCCTTGTTGCCGGTGCTGTTTCGCTTTGGTTGATTCGCCGATACAGTTCTTCCGCTCACGATGCGCGGCGAACTGTCTATACTGGGGCGTGCATGCTGACTTCCCTGAGCGTGCTTCTGCCATGGTTGGACAAAGGTTGGCCTCTGCTCGCCACGTTGCTTCTTATTGGAGCGGGCGCACTCGCGTTGTTTCCGTGCTACTACAGCTTTGTCCAAGAACTCTCGTCCTCGCACGTTGGACGGCTTACCGGTCTGCTGAGTCTGTGGGTGTGGGGAGTCACTTCGCCTTTGCATAGTGCCTTCGGGCTATTGATCGATCGCACTCACAGCTACGACGCCGGACTTGTGCTCGCTGGGTTGGCGCCGTGGCTGGGGGTTTTCGCCATGAAATTCCTTTGGCGCAAAGCTGAAAATTCACCCGCATAAACGCCCTTTAAAAACCATGCTCACAGACGCCTCACGCCTTCAGGATTTTCCGGCCCTCGCCGGGATGACGTATCTAAATTCTGCGGCTGAAAGTATTCCGCCGCTTTGCACGGGTAGGGCCATAGAGGCTTACTGGCAGGACAAGCTGCTTGGAATGAAGGGCCGCGATGGACACTTCGCCCAGGTGGAAGCGTGTCGGGAGATTAGCGCGAAGATGCTCGGGTTGCAGCTTTCCGAGGTGTCGTTTTGCTCGTGCAGTTCGGAGGCTTACAACCTTCTCGCCACGGCGCTGCAGCTTGGAGTGAAGGATGAAGTGGTTGTCACGGACCTTGATTTTCCTGCGGGAGTATCGCCGTGGTTACGGGCGGCGAATCCTCCCGTTTTAAGGCTCTGGAAGTCGGTTGAAGGGGCTTTGGAGCCGACGGATCTCGCGCCTTTGCTCAATGAACACACGCGACTGGTGCAGGTTTCGCTCGTGAGTTTCTACAACGGCCACCGAATCGCGTGGCCTGTGTTTCGGGACACCGTTCGGCGGTTGGCTCCCAATGCGCTCATCTCAGTGGACATCACCCAAGCGTTAGGGCGTGTTGTGCTCGACTGTCAGGACGCGGACATTCTCATTTCCAGCACACACAAGTGGACGCTGGGTATCCACGGCGGATGCATCATCGGCGTACCAACGGGCAGCGCCTCGCGACTGACCACGCAGGCGGGAGGCTGGCTGCACTTGGAAAATGCGTTCGCGGCGGATCGCTTCGAGCGTGCGGTGACGCGTACTGGTGCGGCGAGTTTTTCAGTGGGCATGCCAAATTTTGTCGCGCTTTACGCCCTGAATGCATCGCTGCGATACGTTGATGGCGTCGGGGTGGGGGCTATCGCCGCCTACGCGGACCCATTGGTGGCCGTGGCGGAAGCCGGCCTGCGCGAACTCGGGATCCGGCCCATGTGCCGATGGAACGGCACGGGCATTCTGGCCTTCCAGCATCCCAGAAGCGTGGAAATTCACGCGGCCCTGGAGCGGGAAAATGTTCACGTAATGCACAATGCCGGCCGCATCCGCATCGCCGTCCACGGGTACAACACGGAGGCGGATATCCAGCGTTTTTTGCGGGTGCTAGGGCCTTTGCTCACAAACAGTGACTCGCTGTAAAATCTCTTCTCCAGCGTCATGAGCGACCTGATTACGACCCTGGCGGATTTAATTCGCGTCAACACTGTCAACCCGGCCTACGGCGACGGGGGTAGCGAGGCAAATGTGGCTCCTTTGCTACGGGAATTCTTCAATCGCCGGGGTATCGAAACGTTCGACCAGGAGGTATTCCCTGGCCGCCACAACATTCTTGCGCGGTTGCCCGGAAGGAGTCAAAGACGCCTGATTCTTGAGGCGCACACGGACACGGTTTCAATCAAAGGAATGAGCATCCCTCCCTTCGAGCCAACGTTGCGCGAGGGGCGCATCTACGGTCGGGGAGCGGTGGATGACAAGGCGGGTCTGGCTGCGATGATGCATGCGTTGGCTTCCATCAAGGCTGACGGTCTGGTGCCCGCCTGCGAGGTGCTTTTGGCTGCGGTGGTTGACGAAGAGTTTAGTTATCGGGGGGTGGTGAAACTGTGTGAAGGGCTGCAAGCGGAGGCCGCCATCGTGGCGGAACCTACGGAACTGAGGGCAGTCATCGCAAGCAAAGGTGTTTTAAGGCTGCGGCTGATCACCAAGGGAAAGGCGGCGCACAGCGCAAAGCCGCATTTGGGAAACAACGCCATTTCACATATGTCGCGGCTTGTGTTGGCTCTTGAGCAGGAGAACAAGGATCTCGCTGCCGTGACCCATCCGCTACTGGGTTCGCCAACGGTGAGTGTGGGCGTCATCGCCGGGGGCGTGCAGGTGAATTCGGTGCCGGATCATTGTTCGATCGAGCTGGATCGTCGCCTGATGCCGGGTGAAAGCGCCGCCGGAGCGCTGGAGCAATACGAGTCGATGCTAAGGCGGTTGGCGCAGGAGCATCCGGGGTTCGAGGCCTACATCGAATCTCCGCCTTTACTGGTGGACGAGGCTCTGGATACTCCTGCGAACGCTGCCGTTGTAGGCTGTGCGCAGGGCGTGCTGCGCGGCTTGGGACTGGATGCCGACGTTTGCGGAGTGTCCTTTGGCAGCGATGCGAGCAAGCTTTCCCGAGCGGGGATTCCCACCATTGTTTTCGGGCCTGGGAGCATTGATCAAGCACACTCTGTTGACGAGTATGTCGAGGTTGCGCAGGTGGAAAAGGCGGCGGCATTTTACCGTCAGTTTATCCTCGGTTATTCCTGAAAATTCCCCGTCCGCCGGCTTTCATCAACCAGAAGCTGCAGTTCCGTTCCAGACTCCAGAAGCTCGCATGCAAACACTCTCGCTCTTGAATCGCCGCGCATTTCTTCATTCCTCAGTTCTTTCCGCTCTCGCCATGGGAGGTTGTGTTTCGGTTCCGCGCGCGGGGCAGGGCTATATTGATGCTCATGTCCACGTTTGGACTCCTGATACGGGGCGTTACCCGCTCGCTGAGGGTTTCACTCGTGAAAAGAACATGATTCCAGGGAGTTTTCTGCCACGGGAACTTTTTGCACAATGCAGGCCGCAGGGCGTCTCTCGAGTTGTTCTTATCCAGATGAGTTTTTATAAATTCGACAACAGCTACATGCTCGAGTCGATATCCCGCCATCCCGGCGTATTCAGCGGCGTGGGGATTGTGGATGAGACCAAGGCAGATGTGGTCGAGGCGATGAAGGCTCTGGCCGCTCGCGGGGTGCGGGGCTTCCGTGTTCGCGCTGACAGACAGAAGGCCGAGGGGTGGAAGGACTCCGAAGGGATGAAAAAAATGTGGAGTCAGGCGGCGGATTCCGACCTTTCCATTTGTCTGTTGGCGGATCCAGACGCCCTTCCTGCGGTGCACACCATGTGCCGGGCGTATCCCAAGACGCGCGTGGTCATTGATCACTTCGCCAGGATTGGAAAGATCGGACCGGTTCAAAAAACCGACTTGGAGCGCTTACGCAAACTTTCTGACTTTGAACATACCTTCGTGAAGACATCCGCCTTTTACGCTCTTGGAGCGAAGAAGGCGCCGTACACCGACCTCGGACCGATGATTCGCACGCTCAAAGGCGTTTACGGGGCCTCCCGATTGATGTGGGCAAGCGATTGCCCGTTTCAATTGCAGCAAGGCCACACATATGCAGACTCCATCGCGCTAATTCGTGACCGGTTGGATTTTCTAACTGCCGAAGACAAAGAGTGGATGCTGCGCAAAACAGCGGAGCGCATATTTTTTGCGTGAATATAGCAAGGTTTAGGGGTTGCGGCGATCGCCTTCGTTGTGACGACGCGGCTCGAACTCAACTGTGTGGGAATCATGCAGGTTTCTGTGGGTAAAAGCGATACAGTCACGGGTACAACAGTGAGGAGAGACTCGGAATATCGCAGAGATGCGTGGAAGCGACGGTCTAAACGCGATTAAAGGTCTGGTCCTTAGAAATCACGGTGGTATCCGGCTGTCCAGCCGCCATCCACCACCAGAATGTGCCCTGTGAGGTAGGTGTTTTCCGGGGCCGCGAGGAACAGGGCTGCGTGCGCGATTTCTTCAGGCGTGCCGGGCCGTCCCAAGGGGATGTGGTCGATGAGGGACTGCACGTTCTGGTGGAAAAGGCCGTCACGGCCGTAGAAAAGCTTCCGCGTTCCATCGGTCATGATTGATCCCGGGGCAATCGCATTTACAAGAATACCATCCCTCCCAAGTTCAATTGCCATTGCACGGGTGAGGTTATTGAGTCCGGCTTTTGCCGCGGTAAAAGCGCACTGTAGTCGGAGTGGAACCACGCCGGCAATTGAGGAAATATTGAGGATCCGCCCGCGCCCCTGGCGCTTCATAATTTGGGCGGCGGCCCGGCTCATTTCGTAGGCGGCGGTCAGGTCCACGGCGATAATTTTGTCCCACTCCTCGCGGGGAAACGCATCGATGGAGACGCGGTGCGCCATCGTGTTGATTCCCGCGTTGTTGACGAGGATGTCGAGACGGCCGAACCGGTTTACCACGTCGGCCATGACCGAATCGATTTGGGTGCTGTCGGTGACGTTTAATTCAAGCGGGTGTCCTCCAGCCTCGAGTGCAGCGCGTTCGACGGCGGTTTTGTCGATGTCGGTGTAGATTACGGTTGCTCCGTTGGCGGCAAAGCTGTCCGAGATGGCTTTACCGATTCCGTTGGCTGCTCCGGTGATGAGGGCGACTTGATCTTTGAGGTTTACTTGCATGGGATGGGAAGCTTTCGGACTGGCTTAGATGAGCCACGCGATGGGTTCTTCGATGCGATGGCGCAGCGTTTGAAGAAAACGCGCGGCGGGAGCTCCGTCGAGAATACGGTGGTCGAAGGTAAGGCTGAGTGTCATTTGGCGGCGGCTGGTGAGAGTGCCATCAGGAAGTGCGACGGGCTCGTAAACAATGGCGCCGAGGCCGAGAATGGCGGTTTCGGGATGGTTGATGATGGGAGTGAAACCCTCAATGCCAAACCCACCCAAGTTTGTGATGGTGAAACAGCCTCCCTGCATGTCTGCGGAGCCCAGTCGTCCTGTGCGCGCGGTTTCATAGAGTTGGCGTGACTGTGTTGCGATGGACGTGAGCGATGAAGTGCAGACGTCGAGCAAAACGGGGACAAGCAGTCCGGACTCAGTGTCCACGGCGATACCGATGTGAATGCGGTTGGGCAGGAGCAGGCGCTCGGCGGTCCAGCGCGCGGTAAGCATGGGGTGTTCAAGCAGAGCGCCGGACGTAATTTTGGCGATGATGTCAGTAAAACTGGGGACGACTCCGGCTTTGGCTGTCTTGAGTTCCTCGCGGAGCATCACTATCTGCGTGGCGTCGCAGCGGCAGGTGAGGGTAACGGGCGCTGTGTTGTTGAGACTGTTTACCATGCGTGCCGCGATGGTACGGCGCATGGGGGTGATGGGAACCTCGCGCATGTCGCCGGGACGTTCGGCGGGCGCAGCGCTGGCCTCCACCACATCGCGTTCCCGGATCCTGCCACCTTTGCCTGTGGGTTGCAGTGTCGAAAGGTCGACGTGGTGCTCTTTGGCAGCGCGCCGCGCCCGTGGACTTGCGGGAAAATGCGCTTTCGTTTCACCGGCAGGTTCAGCCGTTCCTGGCGATTGATCCGGAGGTGGGGAGGGGATGAAGGGCTTCCCGTCTGGAGTATGCAAGTTCTGGTCTGCGAAATCTGCGGCAGTTTCCTTGGGTAGGGATCCATTGCATAAGGAGGGCGCTGTCTCGCCCGCGCTCAGCAGGTAGCCAAGAACCTGGCCGACTTGGACAATGTGTCCAGCTTTTGGGCTGTCGGGACAAAGGGAAAGAAAACCCGTCTCAAGGGCTTCGACTTCCTGAGCGGCCTTGTCGCTCTCCAGGTTGAAGAGCGGTTCGCCCTCCTTGACAAGGTCGCCGTCCTGCTTGAGCCAATCGAGAAACTTTCCCTCCTCCATGGACCAGCCTAAACGCGGTAGTTGGATTTGAATTGCCATGATGATGTTTTATTCTGCGTGCAGGTCGCGGATGGCACTGGCAATAGCCTCGACATCGGGAACCACTGCGGTTTCCAGAGTTGGACTGTAGGGCGTGGGTGACGGCTTGCCGTTGAGGCGGCGGATCGGGGCGTCCAGGTTGTCGAAGCCCTGGTCGGCGAGTTGCGCGGCGATTTCGGCGCTCACTCCGCAGTGGGCGAAGTCCTCGTCGACAATGAGAATGCGGCCGGTTTTGCGTACGGAGCGCTGGATGGTGTCCATGTCGAGAGGCGCGACCGTGCGGGGGTCGATGAGTTCTACGGAAATGCCTTCCTT
Organism: Chthoniobacteraceae bacterium; assembly: GCA_947479475.1. GTDB lineage: Bacteria > Verrucomicrobiota > Verrucomicrobiia > Chthoniobacterales > Chthoniobacteraceae > Chth-196. Next base: position 30,983 of record CANJZW010000012.1, on the reverse strand, counting down.
TTCGAGTAGTTCACAGGCTTGAAGGGTCTTGTGGACCATCAGCGCGAGGGCCACAACGGTGATGCCGGAGCCTTCTCGGACGATGGCGGCCTGACCAAAATCAATAAAGTATTCCTCTTCAGGCACCGGCCCTTTAAGAGCCATCAGTTCGCGATGTTCTAGAAACAGGACAGGGTCACCGCAGGTGAGCGCCGTTTTGAGAAGACCCTTCGCATCGCGTGGAGAGGATGGTACGACAACGCGCAGACCAGGGAAGTGTGCGTACAATGCGTAATAGCTGCCACTGTGATGTGTGGCGGCGCAATGTCCGATGCCGATGCAACCGCGCAGCAGCACCGGAATTCTGAGCCGACCACTGCTCATGTATTGCATCTTTGCGATCTGATTGATGATCTCTCCGGCGGCGTCGAGTACAAAGTCGGCGAACATGAAGTCCACGACCGGACGCGTGCCGGTCATGGCCGCGCCTGCTGCCAGTCCCACAAAACCGCGTTCACAAATCGGTGTGTCGCGCAGGCGTTCCGGGCCGTGTTTGGTAAAGAGGCCCGCCGTGGTGGCGAAATTGCCGCCTCGCACTCCGATGCCCTCGCCCATCACAAAGATGTTTGGATTTGCAGCCATTTCTTCAGTGAGAGCCTCAAGCGTGGCCTTCATGAAGGAGAGTTCGCGGGTGCCGGCATCCGTGGTGGGCGCATCACGCAGAGGCCCGGAGCGAGGAGCGGCATAGACGTGGGTTGTGGCGCTGTCTGCGGTGGGATAAGCGCTGTTTTCTGCGAATTCGTGCGCGGCTTCGGTTAGTGTGGCGACTTCGTGTTCGATGTCGCTGAGCTCAGCCTCGGTGGCGAGTGTTTGCTCCTGCAGATGTTTTTTGAGACGAGCGATGGGGCAGAGTGTTTTCCAATGTTCGACGTCTTCGCGCGAGCGATAGGTGAAGTCTCCCATGCCCTCGGCGTGGGCGCGTGTGCGGTAGGTCTTGCACTCCAGAAGCGTGGGGCCTTCGCCGTTGCGGGCTCTCTGGAGTGCCGCGCGCGAGGCTGCTTCGATGGCGAGAACGTCGTTGCCATCGAGCTCGATGGTGTGGATGCCGTAGGCCGCGCCGCGGGCTGCCACGCTGGGATTTCCCGCCACGCTGGCAAAGGAAACCTCTGTGGCGAACTGATTGTTTTCGCACACAAAGAGCACAGGCAATTTCCAGATGGAGGCCATGTTTAGTCCTTCGTGAAAGGCGCCGTTGTTGACCGCGCCGTCTCCAAAGAAGGCGACGCCCACCCGGCCGCTTTTTTGAATCAGCGAACTGTATCCGGCGCCCGCAGCCTGCAGAATGCAGGGACCGACAATTCCGCTGGTCCCCATCATCCCAATCTCCGGAGAGAATAGGTGCATCGAGCCGCCCCGGCCGCGGGAGCAACCGGTTTCACGCCCGTAGAGTTCGGCAATAAGCTGTTGTGGTTCCATGCCCTTGGCAAGCGCATGGCCGTGGCCCCGATGCGTGCTGAAGACGGCATCCTCTTTTCCCAAATGGGAGCATACAGCCGTGGCGATGGCTTCCTGGCCGACATAAGTGTGGCAGGCGCCGTGGATGAGTCCGCGTTGGTGAGATTTTGCGAGCCGCTCCTCGACCATCCTGATGACGAGCATCGTGCGGTAGAGGGCGAGTGGTGAGGAACTAGGGTTGGACGAACTCATGAGGATTTAGGTTTTAAGCGTAGAAAGGCGATGATGCAGCCGCCGGCAATGAAACACGTCGCAAGGAACCTAAGGCAGGTGGTCTCGCCGTAGCCTTCCGAGCGCAGCCAGCCGGTCACGTGGTTGCCTAGGTAGCCCGCGAGGTTCGCTCCCATGTTAATCAGGCCGGTGGCGACTGCGGCAGCCGAGGCGGTGAGGGTGAGCGAGGGCAGTGTCCAGAAGGGTGCGATCCAGAAAAACGCTCCAAACGCGGTAAGACAGAGCCAGATCATCTGGGCGCCAAAGCTCTGTCCCGGAATGACGCTGCACGCCAGAAAAACCCCGGTGCCGATCATGCCGCCGGCGGCGTGCCACTTGCGGTCCCCAGTGCGATCGGCGCTCTGGCCTGATACGAGCACGCTGACAATGCCGCAGGAGTAAAAGAGGCCGCTGTAGAAAAGGGTCATTTGATCTGACCCGCCGGAGAGATGTTTAATGGTGGTCGGCAGCCAAAAGCTGAGTGCGTAGCCACCGGTGTTCCCCACGAGGACGCCGATAACCAGCATCCATACCGCAGGCAGGCGCAGCGCCTGCAAGACTGAAATCTTGCCGGCCGCCTCCTTTGCCAAGGCCTCGGCGGCCAGCAACCCTTCGAGATGATCCCTCTCGTCCTGTGTGAGCCACTGTGCGTCCCTCGGTCGGTCTGTCAGGTAGAAAAGGGTGAGGCACCCCAAGATCACGGCCGGCAATCCCTCCACAACAAAAAGCCACTGCCAGCCCTCTAGCCCAAACCATTTTACATCAAGAAGCAATGAAGACACCGGCGCCCCTAGGGCAAGACTCAATGGCACGGCAACGAGCAGTCCCGAAAGGGCTCGAGAACGGTCTTTCTGCACAAACCAGTGTGTGAAATACACGATGATGCCCGGGAAAAACCCCGCCTCCGCGACGCCGAGGAAAAAACGCGCCCAGTAAAACTGCGCCGGCGTTTTGACGAAAGCCATTGCCGCCGAGATGAATCCCCATGTTACAAGGATCCGTGCGAACCATTTTCGGGCGCTCCAGCGCTCGACCAAAAGCGCTCCAGGGATCTCCAGAAACAAATAGCCTATGAAGAAAACGCCAATGCCAAATCCAAAAACGTTCTCTGAAAAGCCGAGCGCCTCGGCCATGCGCAGTTTGGCAAATGCGACGTTCGCGCGGTCGAGATAGGAGACGATGTAGAGGACGACGACAAGAGGAAGAATACGCCAGGCAACCTTGCGGCGCAGGGCCCGGGCATCTACGGCAGCGGACGAGTGGGGGGCGGACATGGAAAGGTCTGTTAGGTAGTGGGTGCTTCCGACACGACCGAATTAGTGAGCGCACCGATCCCTTCGATCTCGATGGTCACCGTATCCCCGGGCTGAAGAAAAACGGGCGGCTTTCTCGCAGCGCCAACGCCTTGCGGTGTGCCTGTGAGAATGACGGTCCCCGGTAGCAGCGTGGTGCTGCCGCTCAGAAATTCGATGAGTGTCTGTACGTTAAAGATCATGTCTGCGGTGTTGGAGTCCTGCATCATCCTGCCATTGAGGATAGTCTGGATGCGCAGCGCATTCGGGTCCGGGATCTCGTCCTTGAGCACAAGACAGGGCCCGAGCGGAGCGAAGGTATCAAAGGTCTTGCCGCGGCACCACTGGCCGCCACCGCGTTTGATCTGCCAGTCGCGGGCGCTCACGTCGTTGGCGCAGGTGTAGCCGAGGACGTAATCTAGCGCGTTCGCCTTGGTGGCGTTTTTGCAGGCCTTTCCGATGACGATGGCCAGTTCGCATTCGTAGTCCACCTCGTCGCTTCGCAAATGCCGTGGCAGAACGATCTCGCCTCCGGGATCCTGCACCGCGCCCGGTGATTTCATGAAAAGGATCGGCTGCTCAGGAATCGGGGAGTTGCCCTCCTCTGCGTGTTTCCGGTAATTGAGGCCGATGCAGAAGATTGCCGTGGGCTGGAGCGGAGCGAGCCGCTTGCCGGGGTGCACCACTTCGTCGGTGACGCGGAAGCTGCCGAGAATATCGCCCTCGATCCGCAGGGCGGTACCGTCGGGCTGAAGTGCGGCGTGCTGGATGGAACCGTTGGCGGTCTGGTGGCGGATGATCTTCATTAGAAAAGGGAGGAACGGTTTAGCGCTTTGTTTGGACGGTGTAGCCCAGGTCGCGCAGCAGCGCGCCGAGGGTTTCGTGGAACTCCGCCGGCAGGGGGAGCACAGGGGGCAATGGATCCCCGACTTCAGGGCCTATCATGTTGAGCCCGGCCTTCATCACGCTGAACCAGTGGGCCCCGTCGCCTCCACTGTGGTACGCGCTGAACTGCAGCCGCATCAGCGGCGCGAGTCTGGCCCAGATGAGTCGGGCCGCGGTTAGATCGCCGTTCACCGAGATGGCCTGATAAAGTTTCACAGCGGCGGCTGGCACCATGCTCGGAATGCCGGAGATCCAGCCATGGGCTCCGTGGCAAAGTCCCTCAAAAGCCACGGAATCGATGCCCGCATAAACAGAAAGCTGCCCTTCTGTTTCTTGCAGCAACGCGCAGATGCGGTCGGGCTCGGCATTGGACATCTTCACGCCCTGGATGGCGCCCTCGCGGAAAAGCTGAGAGAGGTGCGAGGTGCGGAGATTGATGCCCGTCAGCGGGATGTTGTGGTAGAGGACCACGGGGATGGAAACGGCCTCGGCGATGCGCCGGAAGTGGTCCATGGTTTGCGCTGGTGTGGGCGCCATGTAATAGGGAGGCACGATGAGGAGCGCGTCAGCGCCCGCTTTCTCCGCGTGCTTGGAGAGGTCGATGGTCAGGCGCGTTGAAACGTGGTGGGTGCCTGCGACAATCGGAACCCTACCGGCGCACGCTTCAATGGAGGCTTCCAGCACTCGCTTGCGGTCGTCTGTTTCCATGCCGGCGAACTCCCCCGAACTGCCAAGCGGGGAAATGGCGTTGACGCCCTCGGCTATCAACCAGTCGATGTGCGGCTTGAGCCGGCCGAGGGCGAGCGTACCATCCGGATGGAATGGAGTGATGGACGAGGCGCAGACGCCACGGAAGAGCGTCTTTTGCTTGGCGGGTGTGTCGGTGTGAGTGTTGCTCATAGTGGGGGTGTTATGGGTGGTGTAACCTGTTGGTTAGATTGTTGAAGTGGGCTCGGGTTTACCATGGAGTTGCAGCCTTTCCTCGGCCTCCCTGCTGGTTTTCTCAAAGAGCACCGCATTGCCTGTTTTTTTAAGATCACGGTCAAAGGTTGGAACCATCTCGCCCATGCGTCTCCGGCCCTCGCCGCTGGCGAGCAGATGCGGAAGCGAGGTTTGGACGACGTTGAGCGCCATGTTGACAGAGACCGAGGCGCCGGGCGACGCGCCCAGCAGCGCTGCAATGGAGCGGTCCGTCGAGGAAAAGACCTCGGTGCCGAAATAGACGGCGCCGCAATCCTCTTTTTTGATTGCCTGCACACGGATGCCCGCCTCGACAAGCCGCCAGTGCTCCGGGCGGGCATTGGGGTAGTACTCGCGAACGGCGGTCAACCGGTCCTCCATGCTCTGCAAGCCCTGCATTACGAGATAGCGCACGAGAGACCGGTTTCGAACTGCGGTGCGGAGCAGCGCGCCGATGTTTCCCGCGCGGATGGAAAGTGGCAGGTCGGTCAAGCGCCCTGTGTGCTTGAGAAAACGCGTGGTCCATGAGGCAAAAGGCCCGAAGAGAAGCTGGCGGCGGCCGTTGAGTCGACGCAAGTCCAGGTGGCCCGCACCGAGGCTCGGAGACGAGGGCGGCGTGGTGCCGTAGACTTTTGCTTCATGCCTCGCGCAGATCGCGGGGTCGTCGCACACAAGCCATTCGCCGCCAATGGGGAAGCCGGCGAGGCCCGCGACCTCGGGAAGTCCCGTGGACTGCAGCAAGGGCAGGCTGCCGCCGCCCGCCCCGACGAACACAAACTTCGCACGTGCCTCGCGCTGCTCGCCCGAGACAACACAGCGCACGACCACCCGCCATTCGCCGGTTTCACGCCGGAGTTTGTTCACGCGCCAGCCGGTCGCGATCCCGCATCCCTCCTGCTGCGCCAGCCATTCGCACAATCTTCTGGCAAGGAGCCCGTAATCTACTTCAGTGCCGTCTCCTGTCGTTGCAGCCACCTCGCCGGGAGCCCGGCCCTCCATCACAAGCGGAGCCCAATTTTGGATCACGGCAGGGTCCGTGGTAAACGTCATCTTCCGGAAGAAATGGTGCTCATTCATCGCCGCGTGTCGGTCCCGCAGAAAATTGACCTCGCCAGCTCCCTTCACAAAGCAAATGTGCGGCACTGAGTGGATGAACTCCGCCGGTGCCCCCACGACGCCGGCGGCGGCCAGCGTCCCCCAAAACTGCTTGGCATGTTCGAACTGTTCAAAGATTTGGAGCGCCCTGCCAATCGGCACCTTGCCTTGATTGTCCCGTGCCGGGGTATAGCTCATTTCGCAAATTCCCGCGTGGCCCGTACCCGCGTTGTTCCAACCGTCGGAAGCCTCCCGGGCAAGCTCGGGCGTGACTTCGAACAGTTGGATGCGCAGGCGCGGATCGAGCCTCTTGAGCATCACTGCCAGCGTTGACGACATGATGCCGCTGCCGATGAGCACGACATCGGGGGCCTCGATGAGGCGGGACGTCGCGTCAGCGCGCGATGGGCTGTTAGAGGGCTTTTCCGCGGGATCAGGCATCATTTTTTAGCACCAGTGCGCCCCCTGTGCCTCGACGTACACGGCGTAAAGGCTGCGGCTGGCCGTCATGAAGAGGCGGTTGCGGCGCGGGCCGCCAAAGCAGACATTGCTGCAGACTTCTGGTAGTACAATCTGGCCGATGCGTCTGCCTTCGGGCGAGAAGATGTGCACGCCGTCGTAACCCTCGCCTACCCAGCCTGCGCCAGACCAGATGTTGCCGTCCCTGTCGCAGCGGATGCCGTCGGCCAGGCCCGCCACCTCCTTGCCATTGAGGTCCATTTTCATTGAGGCGAACTCTCGGCCGTTCTTCAGCTTTCCGCCGTCAAGGTCCCAGACCTTGATGTTTCGTGGCGCATTTGGGTAGTGCGTGATGCCGGTGTCCGCCACATAGACCTTTTTGTAGTCCGCGGAGAAACAGAGGCCGTTGGGCTTGTAGATTTCGTCGGTGACCTTTGCGACCATGCCGTTTGGGTCGATACGATAGACAGCTTCCTTGAGGAGGAGATCGCCTTTGTTGCCTTCGTAATTGCCGAGGCTGCCATAGCCGGGATCAGTAAACCAGACGCTGCCATCGGGATGTGCCGCGCCGTCGTTCGGTGCGTTGAAAGGTTTTCCGTCAAACTTTTCTGCCAGCACGGTGAGGCTGCCATCCGGCTCGTAGCGCACTACGCGACGGTTGCCGTGTTCGAAGGAAATCTGCCGCCCCTGCCGGTCGAACGTATTTCCATTACTGTGACCTGCGGGCTTGTGGATTGTTGTGACCTCCGAATCGTCCTGCAGCCAGCGGTGTTGCACGTTGTTCGGGATGTCGCTCCACACAAGATACTGACCCCATCCGCTCCAAGCCGGCCCTTCCGCCCAATACATGCCGGTATGCAGTCGCTCGATTGGGGCCGAGCCGATCTTGTATTTTTCGAACGCTTTATCGAGCGCAATAACGTCCGGTTCGGGATAGCGCTGCGGCGGAGCGCTGGAGCCAAATTCGCGCGCGAGCAGGGGCGTTACGGCGAGGGATGAGAGTGATGCGATGAAGGATCTACGGGAGTGCATGGTAGGGTGGGGGAGTGGAATGGTGATGTGGATTTACGGGGCGGCGGTGACGCCGTTAACGATGTTCGGCAGCGCTTCGCCAAGGACCGCTTTTAGGGCAATGCGGGCGGCGGTTTCGCGCAGTGTTTTCACGGAGGGCGGGCTCGCTGAGGCGATGTGGGCTGCGAGGATCACGTTTGGCATGGTCCGAATGGGATGATCAATCGGGATCGGTTCGGGTTCAAACACATCAAGCGCTGCTCCGGCCAGATGGCCGGTCTGTAGTGCGTTGGTGATGGCGGCGCTGTCGGCAAGGTCGCCCCGGCCCACGTTGATAAAAAAGGATCCCGGCTTCATTTCGGCGAAGGCTGCCGCGTTGAAAAGGTGCTTCGTGTTTGGGGTAGATGGGCAGTGCGGCGAAACAATGTCACACTGCGCGAGCAGTTCCGGAAACGAGGAAGCGGCAGTGGCCCCGGCATTGCTGATCTGCTGTGCATCGACGACGGGATCAAACACCAGCACACGCGTGTTAAACCCGAGCAGGCGCCTGACCACCGCGCGGCCGATACGCCCGAAGCCGACGATGCCTACCGTGAGGTGCTTGAGGGAGGACATCCGCTCCAGCGGGGTGGCCAACCCCCAGTGGCCTTCGCGCAGGTGCAGTGCATTTGGCAACACCTGCCGCGTGAGCGCCAGAATGAACGCCAGCGTGTGGTCAGCCACCTCGTCAACGCAGTAGTCCGGGATATTGCAGACTGGGATGCCGCGTGCGCGGGCCGCGGCGCAGTCGACATTGTCATAGCCGATGCCGTAGCGGACGATTGCCTTTGTGCGGTTCATTGCCTGGACAACCTCGGCAGTGAGCGGCGCAAACTGGGTGATCACGGCATCGGCGGTGCGCACCAGTTCGATGATTTGGTGCACTGAAGCCTTTTCCTTAAGCGAGACAATCTGGACGCCCGCGGGAAGCAGTACGGCCTCCTCGAGGCTCAGATCAGGGAAGGTGTAGTCGGTGATGGCGACGGTTGGCATAGTATTTGAAGAGAATGTAGGAGTGGCAGTTTATTCCCCGAGGGCGCGGACGGTGGTAAGCGACTTGATGAGAGTGTGGTCCTCCCATTTCCAGACGATTTTTTTGTCGCGGGTGACCTCGAAGGCGTGCGCGCCTTTACCTTCCTGCCCGCGGATAAAATTACCGACAAGCAGGTTGCCGTTTTTGAGTTGCTGCACGCTCGATACCCAAGTGAGATTGAGCTCCGGCGCATCGTCCGCCTTAAACTCCCACACGATCTGTTTGTCCGGGGTAACCTCGATCAGCCGCTTCTGCGTGCCGCCGCAGATCAGTGTGTTCCCATTGGACAGCCGCTGCGCCTCGCCGGTGTTGGTGACGCCAGTGTATTCCCAAACGACCTTGCCGTTAGGGTCCACCTCGCGCACCGCTCCTTCGCCCTCGTGTGCGGAGAGGATATTGCCGTTCGCGAGCTTGTGGACATTGCGCACCTGAAGGTGAAATCCCTTCGCATTGGTGGTCAACGGAGTGACATGCACGATCTCGCCTTTGGGATTCACTTCGAGGGCCTGACACGGCTCCTGTTCTGCCACAAGCGTGTTGCCGTTGGCGAGGCGCTCGCACCCAAAGACTTGGTGGGACTTGCTGACGTAATCGAAGACCGTCTCGCCCCGCGATGTAATCTCGCGCACGCCGGTTGGCTGGCCGCCGTAGCCGAAGAGGATGTTCCCATTTGGCAGCGTCTGAAAGATGACCGTGGTGCTCGGCGGCTTGAATTCCCAAAGCATCTTGCCATCAGCATCGAGTTCGATGAAACGGTTCGGGCCTTTGCCGTACTCGGTGAAGAGCAGGCGGTGTTTAATGGGCGTGTCAGCGGCAGAGGCTCGCGTGCTGAATGGCAAAGCAAAAGCTAGGATTGCAATAAAAAGGCGGGGGATGGGGGTCATAGTTGGTAATGCTTTGTGGGTGGATTTATGGGATGGCTTTGAGCACTAGGACGGCGGCGGCGGGTCTCTCGCTCAAGGTGATGTCGTAGCCGCGCATGAGTTCAGCGCCGGTGCGGACTTCTTTGCCGCCGTCGAGGTTCTCGATCTCATAACGTTGCTGCGGAACGAGGCCGTGCAGTTTAACGGTGAGCGTGTCGCTCGCTGCATCGGGACGGCGGAAGGCTTGCACAACGCTTTCGCCGAGGTCGGCGCGTTGGAACTGCCATGCGATCCATGAGGTCGTGTCGAGGCTGTGTGGCGTGAGAGGGAAGTAGTCGCCGAGCATAAGCGGGGCGATGCGGCGACACTCGGCGTAGCCTTTTCGGACTGCGGCGATAGACTCCGCCGTCTTTTTCCATCCTCCGGGGATGATCATACCGAAACCGGTGAGGTAATAGCTGCGCGCGGAGTAGCTGTCGGTGAAATGTACACCGGCTCCCTGCCATGGCAGCCACGACGAGAGACCATAGGTTTGCGATTGATTGCCTTCGCGTTGCAGCGGTGCGTCTTTAAAGTTCATCACGGACCAGTCGCTGCGTAGCAACGGCACGGAGCGGCGCATGGTTTCGAGGTCGTTGCGGCGTCCGCCGGAAGCGCACGAGTCGATGCGCAGGTTCGGATTACGGCGGCGCAGTTCATCCCAGAAGGTGAGGTGTCCCTGCACATGGAGATTCTCGGTGATGCCCTGACGGTCCTGCGCATCTGCCTTCCTCCATGCGGTGGCGTAGCCGTCGCCGTTGAGATCCTCGCGATACCAGTCAAGTCCCTCCACTTTCACCATGCGGTCGATGTGCTCGATGAGCCACTTCAAAGCATTCGGGTTGCCAAGGTTGAGAACATCACCGGCGCTGTTTCCAGGCAAAAGCCATTCAGGATGATTTTTGCCCAACCACGATCCTGGGTCTCCGACACGCTCAGGCTCAAACCATAGCAAAAACTGCATGCCGTTCGCGCGTGCCTTGTCGCTGAATGGTCGAAACCCCTGCGGATATCTGGCCGGATCAGGTTCCCAGGTCCCGGTGTTCAGCCATTCCGTTTTGCGCGGTCCGGCGCTTGGATACCAAGTGCTTTTCGAGTCCGAACCTGCATCGCGCCAGAGGATGTCGGGTTTGATGCCCTCATCGAGATACGCTTGCACATTGCCCCATGTGGCGAGCGAAGCGCCCACTTGAACTTGGGTGGTGGGCGGTTGCGGCACGCCGCCTATACGTGGGAGCACGTGGGCAATATACCACGAGCGCCAGAGGTTCTGCCCACGCACCATATCGTCGCCCTGCCAGAAAAGCAGGGTGCTGGACGGTGTGCGGATCTCTTCGCCCGGCTTCAATACGAAATGCGTGAGCTGCTGCCCAGCGCTCACGTGCAAGGCACCGTCTTGATTGCGCTCAAACTTTGCTTCCCACTGCCCCGGCCAGCCCACGGCGAGAATCATACCTCCTTCAGGTGTTTGGAGATTCCAATAAGGCCAGCCATCCGGGCCGTCGCTGGATTTGCCAGAGGCGTAACCGCCTTTCGCCGGCGGGGAGAAAACCTCACGGGCGCTGGTTTTCAGTTCGCGCGTCCACGGTTTGAAGCTCTCCGCTGTACAGGTGTCCCCGCGGATCCCGTGAAGGCGAAGTTTCTGGTCCAGCTTTGAAGGGAGATTCCAGTCCAGCCCTTGGAGGCCTTCAATAATCGACGTACCTGCGGTGCCCGTGTTCTTGAGCCATACAGTCCACTCGACGACGGGAAAGCCGGCATACTCGGTAGCAATGAGGCGCACCTGTAAACCACTCGTGTCGTCGGTCCAGGTGCGCGAGCGTTCGCGGCGTTGCGCATCGAGATCACGCACAGCGTCGGTGCGTTTCCAATCTCGCAGCAGCTTGTCTGAGGACTTTCCTCCGAGTACAAAGCTGAAAGGTTGCTTCAAGCCATCGGGGAACAGTTCCGTTTGAGCCCAATGTTTGGCGGTCGAAGTCTCCTGCGCTGTTGGCTGCTCTGCGTGTAGAGTGAGCGCAAAGAGCGATGTGAGTAGAACAGTGAATGTTTGTCTCATAAGGCTCAGTTATTGCGTTTTGGGAGGTGTGGCAGCAGCTTCTCAAACAGCGCTTGCTGCTGTTTGAGCACGGCGGCGTACTCGCTCGTGCCTGCAAAATTCACCTGTTCGAGCGGATCAGTCTGATAGTCGTAGAGTTCAGTCGCTTGTACCCGGTCGCTAAACATCGGCATGTCTGCACTGAAATCGGCGGCCCGCCACTCGATGTAGCGATATCGTAGCGTGCGGATTGCCCAGCCCATGGTCCCATTCTTACCTTTTCCCTGGCTCATCTGCGTGAGCGCAGCCTCGTGCAACGGCTTGTTTTCCCCTCGCATTAGCGGAACGAGGCTTTTGCCTTCCAAGTTTGGTGGAATCGGCATGCCAGCGAGCTCGCAGAGGGTCGGATACACATCGAGAAGCTCGGTGAGGGCGAGAGCCCTCATTCCACCTGGAAATTTCGGAGCCGAGATGATGAGCGGAACGCGTGCTGCATCTTCATAGTTGGTCAACTTACCCCAGTGTCCGTGTTCACCCAGATGCCATCCGTTATCGCCCCAAAAACAAACGATGGTGTCGTCCGCAACGCCGCAGTCTTTAAGTGTCTGCAGTAGCAGGCCCAACTGCGCGTCGATATAGGAAACGCACGCTGCATAGCCGTGAATTAGTTCGCGCTGCTGCTCCTCGGAAATAGACCCTGTTTTTGGTACGTCTGAGTAAGCTCTCAGTTCGCCCGAGTTGCTGTAAAATGCGAGGTCGTGAGCACTGCTCTGGGGGAGGTTTTGAAACGGAGCGCGCGGAAGTGACGCCCTGTCGTAAAGATCCCAGTATTTCTTTGGAGCAATGAAGGGGAGGTGCGGTTTGACAAAGCCAACTGCGAGAAAGAAGGGCTGATCCTTTGCGGAAAACTCGCGAATGCGTTTCGCTGCGGTGTATGCCACACCTCCGTCGTGGTATGCATTGTCCGGAATGTCGCACGCCTCCGTTGCTGGGCCAGAGGCAGGCTTGCCCTGCTTTAGGAACTCGGCAAGCCGAGCTTTCGTCGTGGGATCCTGATAGCCGCCCGGAGCGGGTTTTTCACCGGCTGCCATCTCCCATGGGCCGTAAGGCACAGTCCAGGATGCAGAGTCGTGCCCTTGATCCACGGTGCGTCCGTCAAAGACCTTGTGCAGCGGATGCGTAATGTAGCCGTGTTTTTTAAAAAGCTGGGGTAACGTCAACGCATCAGGCAGTCGGGTGCGGAGTATGTCCTGTGGCTTATCCGGATTCAGGTACATCCCGGTGGTGTCTGGGCGCAACCCTGTGAGCAGACTGAACCGTGTTGGGGCGCAGAATGCGACCTGACAGTAGTTTGACTTGAAAACGGTGCCCTGCGCTGCCAACCGGTCGATGTTCGGCGATTGAATCCACGACGTGCCGTAACAGCCGAGAAGCGGCTTGAGGTCGTCGGAAATAATGAAAAGAACGTTGGGCTGCTTTCGAGGAGAGTTCGCCGCGTTCATTGGTGACAACGCATTCAGCGACAGAGCACTGAGTAAGAAAATGAGTCGTTTCAATGTCTTCTTCCGGGGTTGACCGCCTTTAGCTGCTCTGCAAGCGCGGGGATGTGTGCCGCGGCTTCGATCGTGCCGGCGAGGTTCACCGTTTCGAGAGGGTCGCTTTGTTCGTCGTAGAGTTCCTGGCCGACGACGTGGCCGGTCTTGAAGTCGCGCCACTCGTGGTAGCTCCAGCGCTCGGTCGTCAGCCCGTAGCCCATCACTTGTGGCAGTGCCTGAGGGCCGCCGCCCCAATAGAGCGCGGGGCGCGGGAACTGCGTGAGCGCGGCAGTTTTTACGGAGGCGCTGGCGTCCTTGAGCACCGGCACGAGACTGTTTCCATCGAGCTTTGGAGGTGAGGGAAGACCACTGAGGTCCGTGAGCGTGGGAAAGATGTCGATCAACTCGCTGATGGCGCTCGTTTTCACACCGCCTTTTGCGACTCCTGGAGCACTGATGATCAGCGGCACGCGTGAGTCCCACCCGAAGAGGGTCATCTTTCCCCAGCAGTCGTGCTCGCCGAGTTCAAAGCCGTTGTCACCGATGATGACGACGATGGTATTGTCGCGGAGCTTGAGGTCATCGAGCGCATCCAGCACGCGCCCAAACTGCGCGTCGGCGAAACTCATCGCGGCATAGTAGCCATGGCGGATCTCGCGCTTCGCCTCCTCATCGAGCGTGCGGTGGGAGTTCGGCTCACCGAGAATTTCATGGTTCGCGTGAAAGGCGATCTCAGGCGCGTTGCGAGGCCGTGCCGGTGTCTCAATGGCCGGTATGTCCTCGCGACGATACATGTCCCAATAGCGCTTTGGCACCTTGTACGGCGTATGCGGCTTGAAGATGCCGAGCGCAAGAAAGAACGGCTCCGGTTTCTTCGCGAGCGTCCGCAACTCAGTAATCGCGAGACTGGCCGACACCGCGTCAAAGCACGCCTCGTCCGGCACATCGCGATTCTCACAGAGCAGGTCTTTCGCGAGATTCGCCGGCAAAGCGCCCGCATCGCGCAAGGCAAACTCATCCTTCGTCTTTCCGCCCGTGCGCCGATCCGGTACGCTCAGCGTCTTGAAGTCCGCCTCCTTGCCATAGCCGCCAAGTACCTTGCCAATGCTCATGGACGTGTAGCCGTGCTGCATGAACCACTGCGGAATCGTCACTGCATCGGGATGCAGATCGTAGAGATACTTCGTCATGCTCCAGATGCCGAGCGAGTCCGGTCTGCGTCCGCTCATGAATGAGGCGCGCGATGGTCCGCAGATTGGCTGCTGACAGAAGTTCCGCGTGAACACCGTGCCGCGCGCCGCAAGCCTGTCGAGGTTGGGTGACTTCGCCACCGGATCGCCGTAGCAACCAAGGCGGTTGTTGAGGTCGTCAAAAACCACGAAGAGAACGTTGGGCTTTTTCGATGAAGCCGCGTCGGCGGCCTGAGAAGTTTGGCACGCCAGCGCAAGGAGGAAAAGAGCCCGTGTAAATGGGGGCCTGATCATACTTCCTCCAGCATCACTTTCCCATCGCCGAAACCCTTCGGGCGCACGTCCATTTTGTCCATCATCGAGAGGAACAGGCGGCAAAACTGGCGCTCGGGTTTGTCTTTGTAGTCGAGCACGCGGCCGCCCTTGAGCCTTCCACCTGCGCCGCCAAGAAGGATGACCGGGAGTTGGTCGTTATCGTGTTTGGCACCGGCCATCATGCTGGAGCAGTGGAGCAGCATGGTGTTGTCCAGCAGGGTACGCGGTCCTTCCTGGATCGCATCCATCTTCCGGGCAAGGTAGGCGGTCTGTTCGAGAAAAAATTGATTCACCTTGAGCCAGTCTCCCGCGTCGGAATGCGAGAGCAGGTGATGGATCATGTAGTCAATTCCGCTGCCCGGTTGCTGGATGCTGGCGAGGTTGGGAAAGCGCAGAGCGCTGTGGTCGTTGTTGAGCTTCAGCGTTGTGATCCGCGTGGTGTCAGTTTGGAAGCCAAGCACCAGGATGTCGCACATCAAGCGCATGTGCTCCGCGATGTCCTGAGGGATGCCGTCCGCGGGCCGTTTCATGTCCGGTTTTTCTAGGGTGGGCCGCCAGCCCTGCAGTTCCCCGCGTTTGCCCGCGTTTTCGATGCGCTTCTCCACATCCCGGACCGAGTCCAAATATTCATCCAGCTTACGTTGGTCTGCGGTGCTGATGTCGCGGCGCAGGTCCTGGGCGTCTGCGAGGACGGCATCGAGCACGCTCTTGTCGCCGCGGGCGACTTCGTTCTTGAAGAGCCTGTCAAAGGCGAGAGCTGGGTAGATCTCAAGGGGCGTCGGCGTTGTCGGAGAGCTCCAGGAGATGTGGGAGCTGTAGAGCATCGAGTAGTTTTTGTGCACCGAAGGATTGGCCCGCTCACAGCCGAGGACCAGACTCGGAACCTTGGTGGAGCGGCCGTAGGTTTGGGCCAGTAGTTGGTCCATGCTCGTGCCCGAGCGGATGTCACCCCCGGAGGCAATGGGCGCCCCTGAAAGCATGTTGCCGGTCTGGGAGCTGTGGATGTTTCCTTTCCTTGCCTCTTCGTGGTAGAGCCCGCGCACAAATAGAAGCTTTTCGCGGAAGTCGCTGAGCGGCTCGAGGACTTTGCCCAGTTCCATGGTCTTGCCCTCGCCCTTGGCCCACCATTCCTTGGAGTGAAATCCATTGCCTGAAAACAGCACGGCGAGCCTCACGGGAGCTTCGCTGGCAGGTTTGTTCCGGGTGGGTTCGTCGCCCCAGACATTGCGGGATTCGAGCCAGGGCAGTGCCATGCTGACGCCAAGGCCACGGAGGAAGCTGCGACGGGAGAAGCGGTGTGTTTGCATTTGAGGGTGGTGGAATGGGGGTTAGTTTCCTGTGAGAGAGTCGTATGCTTTGCCGCGGACTTCGCGGAATTGGGGGCTGGTCACGATGAGTTCGACCGCTTGTCCCACTTGGTGCCCGTGAGCCTGCAATTGGGCAACCATGGCGGTGATGAGAGGTTTGTCGGAAAGCTGCACACTGCGGCCGAGGGCGTAGCCCAGAAGCTTCCTGCAAAACTGGCGTTCGAAATCCGCAGAGCGCGTGCTCAAAAGAGCCTCCCGGAGGCCTGCGAGGCCGTTAATGTGGGTGCCGTCGGGAAGGGTGGTGGCGGTGTCGATGGGAAGACCTGCGGAGTCTTTGGTTCGGGCTCGGCCGATCGCGTCGAACCCTTCGAGCGCAAATCCAAAGGGGTCCATGCGCTTGTGGCAGTTGGCGCAGACAGGGTCTGAGCTGTGTTTTTCAATCAGCTGCCGTTCTGTCAGTCCTTGTGGCGCCTCCTCGGGTAGGATGGGAACGCCCTTTGGGGGGCGCGGGAGTTTCTCACCCAACACAACCTCGCTGAGCCAGTTTCCACGCAGGATTGGACTTGTGCGCGAAGCGCCGCTTTGTTTTGCGAGCGTACTGCCAAAGCCCAGGATGCCGCCCCGGCCCTTCGCGCGGAGGCCGTCCACACGCCGCCATTCCGTGCCCTTTAAGTCCAGGCCGTAGTGTGCGGCGAGCTGTTCGTTGAGAAAGGAATGATCGGCGTCGAGCAGCGAAAGAACGGAGCGGTTTTGTGCAAAGAAATCCATGAAGAAGAGGACGGCCTCCTCCTGTAAAGGGCCGCGGATTTCGGCGAAAGTAGGGAAGTGGCGTTCACTCTTTTCGTCGAGCGTAGCGACGTCTCGGACATGCAGCCACTGGCAGCCAAACTCTGTTGCGAGCCGGCGTCCACGCGGGTCCTTCAGCATGCGGGTCGCTTGCGCGATAAGGACGTCCGGTTTCGCGAGGGATCCGTCCCTGGCTGCGGCCAGAAGGGTTTCGTCTGGCGGTCCTGACCAGAGGAAATAGCTGAGCCGCGTGGCCAGTTCCCAGGGACTCACGGGGGCGGCCTTTGGGCCGTCTGCCGGGCGTTCGCCGCGGTAGAGGAAAGCCGGAGCGATTAGAGAGCGGGCAAGCAGCATCCGGATGGTCTCGTCATGAGGAATGGCCTCCCTGCGCAGGTTCGCATACAGCGCACGGAGCGCTTTTTCCTCCGTGGGCGTAAGGGGACGGCGCCAGACGCGCATTGTGAATTCTAAAGCAGCCTCTACGTGTCGGGCTTCGGCGTGCAGGAGAACTTTTTGAAATGCTTCGGCGCGCTGCATGATCGGCTCGCGTAGGGGCGCGAGGCGTTTGTCCCCGTTTGGTTTGTCGGGGCCGTCCTGGGTGGAGAACTGCCAGATTTGTTCAAACGCATCCACCAAGGTGAGGGCGTCCTGGCTAACGAAGTGAAGTTCTTCCCACAGGGTGTCCAATTTCCTTTTCGTGGAGTCATCGAGCATGAGTCGCCTTAGCGGCTCGTCCTCGCGGTGAAAAAGCGTCAGTGTCACGACCTCGTCTGAGGGCACAATTTTGGTGTAGCAGAGTGCTGCGGGAAAGAGACGCCTGAACTCCGCATACTCCTTTTCGAACCGTTCGCGTGCGTGGCTTCCCTCATGCACAAGTACGGGCGCGTTAAACGCGACGGCCGGATTGCTGGAGGTCCAGGCCCCGCTCTCCGCCCGCGTGCTGGCTGCGCTGGTTTGCAAGCCATTAATTGCATTGGGTTTGGCGCTCAGGACCTGCATCTGGACGCTTGCATCCGGACCGCTGTCGGGATGCAGTCGGGCGTTGGTGACCAGTTCAGCACCCTGCGCAAGCAGGCCGGGGATTTTGACCGCCACGAGCGAGGGAGCCCGGACACAGAGAAGCTCGGCGCCCACGGGACGGCCGGTTGGATGTTTTCCAAAAAGGTCTGAAGCGACGCCATAGTCGGAGAAGGCACCTGCATCGCCGGTGCCGGTCTTGCGGAGTCCTGAGCGAAGGAGCGGGCCGTTGATGGCGAGGACTTCGGTGAGAAGCTTGCGGTCGGGGCTGTCCGAAGCGAGCGCCTGGAGATCCGACTGGAGGAGCTTTTGGATGCGGTTCGCGATTTCGTCCCGAGTCGCGGAATCCCTGGATTCGCGCCAAAGTGCGACGAGGGAACCTTTCGGAATAGCGGTTTGTGAGGAGGCCTCGGGGCTTTCGCCGAAGAAGTGCCACACGTCTTTGTGGCCGTGGCTGTCTGCGTGTGGATTCCCCGCGAGGATGTCGGGCGAAACTTCGGAGGCGAGGTTCCATTCCATGCCTTCGCTTTTGATAACGAGGTCCACGGCGGTGGCGTCGCAAGTGTGGTTGCCGTTCTTTGGATCGATCACCACGGTCACGGCGTCCCCTGGGCCGATGCGTACGTTTTCATGGACGCCGAAGGCAATGGTTTTGCCTGCGTCACTTGTGCCGCTGGCCAGAGTGTCGCGGTTTTTGCCCCGTCGTACTTGAAGTGTCCAGGTGACGCCGTTGCCGCACCCGGTGTCGATGTCCTGGATGCTGCCGGTGATTTGAAAACGGCCTTCAACAGGGCTTTTCCACGCAATGACTGCAGCGAGTTTCGGAGAGGGGTGCACGGCAATGCTCCGGGGTCTCATCGTGCCCGGGATCTTGACAGTCTGGTCCGAGGCGTTTGCCAAAATGCTGAGTGCGTTGTCGCCGGTCCAGCCCTTGACGAAATCATAGTTGCCTGCGGAGGCAGTTTTTCTGGTCAGCAACGGTCCCAGTTTGGCTTCGCCGGCCGAGTCGAGGCCGAGAAAGTTCAGCCAGTCGGTGAGAAGGTCGACTTCGACCCCGTGCTTTTTCGCCAGTGTATTCAGATCGATTCGTTGAGTGGAAATGTCCGCCTCGTGAGCTGCCGCAAGGCACTTGACCACGGAGGCCGAGATGTCGGCGCGCCGTTTTGAAATTCTTTGCAGGACGGCTGGGAGGTTGCGTAGAGGGAGGTCGGGGCGTTCCGGTGTGACGAGGCGCACATTTTCCCAAATGGCAAAATCTTCTGCGTTTCCGTCTCCGGCGTCCCCAGCGGAGAGGTAAACGGTAAGGTCACTCCCGTCGGCGGGCGGGTTCAGTTTTAGACGGATCTCATGGCTGGCGACCAGTGGTGAGACCGGTTCCATCCAGGATTTTGGGCCGCCCACCTTCCCGAGGTGACCGATGCTGTTGAGTTTCCAGAGCGACTTTTGCCAGGGTTCGATATCGGCTGCGGTGAGTGTCTTGGCGGCGTATTTGGCGCGGAGGTTGTCAAAGAGCGGCGAGGGATTTCCCGTACCGAGAGCGGCGCGGAGGGCCGCGAGGTATTTTGGGCTGAGTGTCCCGGTTTCCGCCTTTCCCTGAAGCGCTGCGAGATAACGGTCCAGAGGCAGTCGCCCGCCCGCCCCAGTGTCCATTTTGATGCCTTGTTGCTCGGAATTCACAGCGGAGCCGTTGGAGGAATGGGTAGCGTAAATGGAGCGTATGTCTTCTAGGATTTGATTGGTCCAATCCCTGGAGGAGGTGCCTTCGGAGAAGCGGATGCCGGTGGGCGTGAGCATTGCATGGGCGGCGATGCCCTTTGCCGCCTCCAGATATTTTCCAAACAGGGAGGGGGACATCACCAACGCTGCACCTGCGTTGGTGAAGCCCTCCCCGGCTGCACCGTCTATCGGAAATTCTTTTGCCGGATCCAGAGTCGCCACGCCGGTGATATCCCGCACCGAGTAGGTGTACTCCATGTTGGAAAGGCGTCGCAGCACGACGGGTCCCGGATCGCCTGCGTTTGAGAGCGCAATCGCGTCGAGCGTCGACTGCATCCAGTTTGTGAGCACTTGCACCTGTTCCGGAGTGGGCTTGGGTTTATCCTTGGGTGGCATTTCCTTGTCGCGGATCTGCTCCAGTGCGTGCTCCCAAACGGCCGGGTCGCGTTTGATTTGTTCCAGGGACTGGAAGCGTTCCAGATCCAGGTCGCCCTTTTGTTTTTCGGTGGAATGGCAGGTGATGCAGAATTCCTTGAGAAGGGGTTGGACCGAGGTTGCGAATGGATCCTCCGCCTTACCTAAAGCCGCCGCGTGGGCAGGATGCGCGCCACTCGCGAGGTTGAGCAAGGCGAGCGCGTATGCCGTGAGGATGCTTTGGGTGCTTGGGCGCAGGTGTTTCATGGGGAGGGGTGGCTTGCCTATCGAATGGAGGTGAGGCGGGATGTTCTCGATGGGGGGAGCGATCTGTAATGGCTGCAGGTTAACGGCTTCTAGATCGCCGGGAGTCCTTCCGACGAGTCGCCGAAGCGGTCGAGTTTGAGTCCACCCCAGTCCATGAGGTTGAGGAAAAGACTGCACATGCGGCGGTTGGGCTTGTCGGAATAGTCCAGAACGCGTCCGCCGCGGAGGTTTCCCCCGGCGCCTCCGAGCAGGATCACGGGCAGCTGTTTGGAGTCGTGGTTGCCATGCAGCATACTGGAACAGTGCATGATGGAGGTGTTTTCGAGGAGGGTGCTGTCTCCCTCTTTGATCTCCGACATCCGCTCGCAGAGGTAGGCGAGTTGGGCCATAAAGAACTGGTTGAGCGCCACGAGGTCCTGGGGCTGTGAATGTGCGATGTAGTGGTGGTGGTCGCGAATTCCGAGGTGCGCGTGTACGATCGTCGAGGCGTCGTTGCAATATTTCATCGTGGCGATCCGCGTGGAATCCGTCCGGAAGGCGAGCAGCAGAATGTCGTTCATCAGCTTCCAGTGCTCCGGGATTTCGGAGGGGATGCCGTCGGCGGGCCTGGGCCGATCGGGACCGGTCAGGGTGGGTTGCCATCCGCCTGCTATTTTTTGCTGCCCGGCCCGTTTAATGCGGCCCTCGATCTCGTGGACCGAGCCGAGGTACTCCTCGAAACGCTGGCGGTCGGCACTGGAGAGTTTGCGCTGCAGCGAACGGGCGTCCTCAAGCACCGCATCGACCACACGCCGGTTGTCCCGTCCGCGTTCGGTACGGAACAACTGGTCAAAAGCAAGCGAGGGTCGGGTTTCCGTCCAGGTCGGGGACACAGGCGAACTCCAGGAGATATGCGAGCCGTAGAGCAGGGGGTGGCCGTCTTGAAGGCCGGGAACCGCGTCCTCGCAGCCCAGCACGAGCGAGGGGATCCGTGTCCGGTCGCCGATCTGGCGCGCCATGACCTGGTCGAAGCTGATGCCTGTGTGCACCTCATTTTTCGCCATGGTGGCGCCGCTGAGCATGTTCCCCGTCTGCATGCAGTGGATGACCCCGTTGTTTGCCTGTTCGTTCCAGAGGCCGCGGAGGAAAACCATCTTCTCGCGCCAGGGATTGAGCGGCTCGAGGCAGGGCCCAAGTTCCATACCCGCGCCCTCGCCTTTTGCCCACCAGTGCTTGGAGTGGAAACCCATTCCGGTGAAGGTCACGAGAGTGCGCGTTGGGGGGCGGTTTTCAGCGGTTTCGGCGACTGCCCGCAACGGGCGCATGCAGTCTAGCAGGGGCAGGGCGAGGGTGGCGCCGAGGCCACGGAGCGCGTGGCGGCGGCTGATCAGCCATTGGTTGCGTTGGATGTTCATAGTCGGAGGTGGGGTGGGGGGAGTGCGGTTTTCGGGGAAGGCGGAGACGCGCGGTGTTAGCGTTTAGGGGCTTTTTGCTGAGGCGGTGGTGGCCGCGGTGCGGCTGCATTGGAATTGTTCGCTACGAACGATAACGAGCAGGGCGTCAGACCAGCGGCCGCCGTTGATCAGGGTCTTGCTCAGCTCGTCCACGAGGGCGCGGTCGGAGGGAAGCACTGCGCGGCTGAGGGCGTAGCCGGTGAGCTTGCGGGCGAGCGTCTTTAAGAGGTCCTGGCGGCGCGAGCCGACCACGTAGTTGCGGATGCCCGAAAATCCGTCCACCTCGGTGCCATCGCGCAGGGTCGAGCGGCTTTCGCCCGGTTGAAGCTGGTTGGCGGGGCGCAGGCGTCCAATGGCGTCAAAGGTCTCAAAGGCCAGCCCGTAAGGATCGATCCGGTCGTGGCAACCGGCACAGCTTGGGTCCTCGCGGTGACGCGCGGTGAGCTCGCGCACGGTGAGGCCGTCGGGCGGGGTTTCCGGCAGAGGCGGCACAGTCGCGGGCGGTTTGGGGAGGCGGTCGCCAAGCAGGTGGGCGAGCCATGCGCCGCGTTTGATGGGGCTGGTCCGGGCGGCGGCCGATTGTTTGGCGAGCACGGCCCCGAGGCCAAGTACGCCGCCGCGACCGTGGGCGGAGAGGTTCTCGACGCGCCGCCATCCGTTGCCGGTCACCCCCGGAATTCCGTAGTAGCTGGCCAGTGCGTCGTTGAGAACGGTCGCGTCGGCGGTGAGTAGTTGGTCCACCGGTCGGTCGTTGCGCAGGGAGTCTTCAAAAAAGCGCACCGGTTCCTCGGCGAGCAGATCACGCACGGCCGGAGTGAAGTTTGGGAAGTCCTTGAGGCTGCGTCCGTGGTTTGCGACGAAGTCGCGTACGCCCAGCCAGCGCGCTCCAAACTCCTCGGCCATTCCACGCATACGGTCGTCCTTGAGCATGCGTTGCAATTGCGCCTCCAGAACGCCCGGTTCGCGTAGTTTCGAGGCGGTTGTCTGGAGCGCATCGTCAGGCAGGGAGTCCCAAAGGAGAAAGCTCAGGCGCGTGGCCAGTTCGTCGCCGGAGACCGGCTGCCAGCGCGGCCCGGTGGCGGGTTGTTCGACGCGGTACAGGAACCATGGCGAGGAAAGGACGCGGGCTAAAGCGGCGCGGAGGGCGGGATCGTGCTTGGTGCCGTCCGCGCGGTCGGAGCGGTAGGTGGCGAGGATGGCTTCGCGTTCGCCGGGAACGAGGGGGCGGCGCCACGCGCGCTCCGCAAATGCCAGTAAGGATTCAAGATGCCGGGGTTCGGAAGCGAGTTGTGCGGCGGCGAGTTCCGCGAGCTCGCGAGTGACGCGCAGACCTGCCTCTTTGAAATAGAAATCCATGCGGGGCGCCCCGTTGGGGTTCGCGTAAAACTTCATCAACTCGACGTGCATGAGCGAGTGGGCGAGGGCGTCCTCGCGGAGGAAGTGGAGCTCGTTCCAGAGACGGTCAAGCTCCCTGCGTCCTTCCTCGGCCAGCAGGAGCCGGCGGAGTGGCTCGTCTTCGCGGTGGAACATGAAAAGGCTACCCTGGGCGTCCCGCGGAATGACATCCGCGAAGAGGACCGCCGGGGGGAACAGCGTCCGAAACTCGGCGGCGGGCCTCGCCCGTTCGGCGGCGACGCGGGGGTTCGCGATCTGCGCGACACGCGGTTCGGGTTCGTCCGTCACGAGCGGGTCGCCCGAAAGCCACGCTGTGGGAATGGCCCGCTTGGGATTGGGCTTTGTGGGTTCCTTGGGGTCCTTTGAATCGGGCTCGGCGAGCAGCAGGGCTTGCACCGTGGCCGCCTCCGGACTGTCTGCATCCAGACGGACATCAGCCCGGAGGAAACGGGGCAGTCCCAGCGCTTCCAAGAGCGGCTTTGGGAGGTTTTTCAGGTCAATCCGGATCTCGGTGCCGGCCTCCGTAACCAGCGAGGTGGCGGGCACGGCACGCCCCCCCGGGTGATGGCCAAACTTGAGGCCGCTGGCTGTTTCTATGGCCACCCGAAGTTCGGGATGTTCCGCCAGGACCACATCCGGTCCGACGCCGTCCTCAAGGCGGAGGCGGTCCCAGATGACAAAGGTCCCCGGCAACGCAGGGGCCACCTGGCGCGCGACCAGTCTAAAGAGCGGTTCGCGGGCGGCGCTTTCGACACGTTCGTGCGCCACCAAGCGGAGTGTGTCCTCCCACGCGGGAAAACCGTTGCCGACGGCTAGGACGCTGTGTTTCCGGTAGTTTTCCCGAAACAGCCTTTCCTGCATGGGTTTGATTGCCGCGAGGAGCGGAGCCGCATCGGTGGCCGTGCGCCAGGCTTCGCGCACGGAGGCGATCACATCGGGAGGAAGGCTCGCGCCCGGCACCTCGCCGGCGTTGACGGGAAGATCAGCCAATGCCTGCCCCAACTCCGGCGCCGCGAGATGCGTCAACTCAAACGAGACTCCATCGCCGCCGCCGGGATGCGCATCGGCGACAAGACCGGTGAGCACCAACTCGCCAGCGATGGGACTCGTCCAAGCAATCGACACGGGCCGTTTCGGTCCGGGATGCACGAAGACCGAGCGAGCGCGCAGTTTTGTCCAGACCCGCGCGTCTTCAGGGGCCGAGTTCACAAAGACCGACGGCTCAGATCCGAGGCTCCAGGATTTCAATTCGGCCCGCCCTGAGATGCCGTCGCGTCGATCCGTGAGGAAGGTTGGGGTCGATGTCGTTTCAAGAAAGCTCCAGCGCGCCTCGTGCTTGTCGAGCCAGGGGTTTCCCTTCAACAGATTCGGAACCAAATCCGATATGTTCCACTTTCGTTGCGCGCCGCCTGTTTCGCGGATCGACCACTCGAGCAGCGTGCTGTCGGCTCCGTAACTTTCGTTTGGCAGCACGGACAGAAGCAGCAACTCGCCGGGCTGAACGGTCACCTTTTGCTCGAACGAAACGGAACCGCCTTCCGCCACCTTCGACTGCGCAAGGAGACGTTTTGAAGAAGTCCAATGAGAATCAATCTTGCGTCTCGCCGATTGGATGACGGCCTGTTTTCGCTGCTTTTCTGCCTCCGCCTGAGCCGTTTTCTGCTGCCATTGTTTGGTGAGTGCCTCGATTTCCGTTGCTGGCAACGCGCCCAGCGGAGCGCTGAGTCCGGTCCAAAGCGTGGCGAGGTAGGTTGCATTCAGCCTCTCCTCCGCAGCCACCGCCGCGATCTCAGCAGGACCGCCGCGAAGGAGCCGCTCGCGATGTTTGATGGTTGCGGCGAGGTGTTTCTCCAGGGGCGGCTCGCCTTTGGCTCCAGCATGCCGGGAGTGAAAACTCCGCAACGCCTTCTCCGCCTCCGAAGTCCAGTCGGGCCGTTCGGGTGATGGAGAGAAGCGGAAACCACCGGGGAGCAGCACGGCGCGTGCGGCGACATAACGCGCGGCGTCGTGGTAGCGTTCCACCAACCCAGGGTTCATCGGCATTGCCTCGCCGACGTTTGCAAAACCTTCGCCGCCGACACTGTCCGGGGCAAACGCGCCGGCGCGTGTGGGCCGCATGTCGACTCCGGTGAGGTCGCGCACGGCGTTATCGTATTGGTTGTTGCTGAGGCGGCGCAGGGTTACGGGGCCTGGGTCCCCGGCTTTTGCGGAAGCTGTGAAATCGAGCGCGTTCTGGACCCAGTTGAGGAGTTGTTCCCGTTCGGCCAGGGTGGGCTGCGGTGCCTTGCGAGGCGGCATGTCTCCGTCCGCGAGTCGTCCCGCGACTTCGGCAAGGACGGCCGGTTTGGAGAAGAGGGACTCCGCCGTCGTGAGGCCCGCGAGGTCGAGGTCGTTGTCCTTTGGGGATTCGCCGTGGCATTTTCCGCAGGTTTTGACGAGGAGCGGATGGATTTGTCCGGCGTAGGATTGGGAAAGCTGGGCATCGCTGTCGGCCGCGGCGGCTGGGAGGGCCGCGCAGGCAAACAGCACGGGGATGATCCGGCGCAGCAGGGGCTGCGGGACGGATGCTGAGTGGGTGGCGCCGGTCTGGAGCGTTGGGTTCATCGGCGTAGAAAGGTTTCCATGGCGAGTCCGAGCGGGTGTTCGGAAGTGGAGGTTTCCGAGGCGGACCACTCCATGCTGTTTTCAATATGGGAGGCCATGGTGCGTGCTGCTAATTCAGGCTTCCCCGACGCCAGTGCTTGAAGAAGGCGGCGATGGGAGTTGACGGTGATGTCACGCGGCGTGCATTCGAGCGCTTTCTGAACGCGGTGTGTCAGGGCGAGGCACATTTCAAACTGCCAGCGGATGCTTTGCCAAAGCCGCAGGAGCCTCTGGTTACCGCTGCGCTCCATGATGTGGGCATGCAGTTCCACATCAAGCCGGCTCAGTTCAGAGAGGGTGGGCGCCTGAGATTGTGCCGCGATGTTTTCCATGAGGTAGGCAGAGTCTTCTGCTCCCCAATGCTGGGCGGCACGACTTGCCGCCATACTTTCCAACGCGACTCGGGCTTCCATGATTTCCCTGAAGTCTGCCTCTGTGAGGGTTCGTACCCTGGTGCGGCCGGTTGTTTCAAATTGGACGAGTCCCTCGCGTTCCAATTCAATGAGGGCCTCGCGGACGGGGGCGCGACTCACTCCAAATTGCCTGGCGAGGGTCGGTTCGGCTAGGGCGCTGCCAGGGGCCAGGGCGCCGGAGATGATCTGTTCGCGTAGAGATTGGACCGCTTCGAGGGCGAGGTTACGGCGGTGCGGAGCGGGAAAGGGAGCTGTGCCAGCGGACATGGTCTCATGATACAAGTGTCGACAGTTTTACCAAGAGAAAAGTGTCGACACTTATTGCTGGGCGAAAACTGCGACGCCAAGGGACAGGCACTCCGCCTGCGCTTCCGCCTTCCGAGGAACTCAAAGATCCTTTAAAACCAGTCGGGCCTTAACCCAGGCATAGATGCTGCGGCCTATCTGGGCGTATCCTTCCGGATTGGGATGGACTGCATTGTTTGGGGGATAGCCCTTTGAAGTGTCGAGATTCAGTTCGGTGGGGATGACAAAAATCTTCTCCATTTCCCTGCCTTCAAGATGCTTGAGCTGCCGCTCTACGAGACGATGCTGGACCTGGCACCAGTTCCAACGGGGATATTTGGTTTTGTAGTTGGCGACGAAGGCGGCCTCGTTGGTGTTTGGGGGAGTGGTGAGGCAGACGCCCAGTTCGGCTTGGGGGGCGGCTTTGTGGAAGGCGGCGAGTAGGATGTCGGCCTGTTTGAGCATCTCGGTAATGCCGGCCTCGAGTTTGTCGGGTGGGTTGGCAGTGAGTCCGAAGCAATCGTTGATTCCTAGGAGGAAGGTGACGTAGTCGGGACTGCGGCCTCCGCAATTTTCCTTGAGGTAGCGGGCGACGTCCAGTTGTGCGGGGGCTTCCGGGCTGGGTGCGGCGAAGACAAAAGGGCTGCGTTGGGGTTTGCCCGGCTCTGGAGGTTTGGTTGAGATAAACGTGTTAAACCTCGCCCAGCTCCAGCCGCCGTAGCCCTCATGGGCGACTTTCAGCCCATTGGGTTCGCTGCGCTGACTGCCGAGCATCTCCAACGTTGGGTTGCCGGGCAGGGCGAAGAGGCGCGCTATTTCGGTTGGGTAATGGGTTTGGGAGGTGAGGCTGTCGCCCACCACGAGCAGCGCGATGTCCCGGCCTTCACCGGCATTGGAAGGGATGACCCTGAGGCTGGTGTAGGTTTTTTCAAGGGCCCGCCCGGCGCTGTCGCGCACCAGGACGTTGAGGGAATGGGTGCCAGCCTGCGCCCGGGTGGCGCTGAGTTTCCAGACGCCTTCCTGCGTCGTGCCCAGGGCAGATTCGATGGCAAACTGGAGGGTTTCGGGTTTAGGTGAAAGGACTGCGTTGCGTCCTTCCAGAGTGGTTTCAACCCCCTCCACGGCGTAGAGGGTTTGGGGGAGGGTGAGGCGCAGGGGCGTGGGGAGGTCGCTTTTTGTTTCTTTGGGTTGTGCGCGGAAGCTCTCGGGCAGAAGGGTTTCTACGGCTGCGATGATGCGTTCCTCCACGTCGGGAGCGAATTTTGTGGGACGATCGTAGTAGAGCATGGCGCCGCCTCCTTCGTAGCCGCCCTCTTCAAGGACGCGGCGGGAGGGAATATAGCAGGTGAGGTCGTTTGAATAGGCGTTGACCCAAAGGCGGGACCGGTCGAAGGAACGTTTGAGCCGCAGCGAATAGTCCACCACCACTTCGCCAGGAAGAAAGACCATGGCGAGGTCCGAGCCGAAGTTCCAAACCTGCACCAGATAGGGGACGCTGGTGGGCAAAGTCTCGCCACGGATAAGGCGGGCGAGATTTTTTTGAGCGTGGTAGGCCGTGGCAGGGGCGGGAGATTTTGCGAGGACTTCCCATTCTTGGCGGGAGGGCGGGGGGCCAAAGGCGAGTTCAATGCGTTGCGTCCGGCATTCGAGGGAGGGGCTCACACTGGGAAGTTCCGACTTGGAGAGACGTCCCGCCTCGGTCGCGATTTCCTCTCCGTACTTGGAGGCCAGTTCAAGAGTGCGCCTTGGGTTGGGATTTTGGTCCGCGCCGCACCCCAGCGCGGTGAGGGCGATGGCGCCTGGGAAAGCCTTTTCAAGAGCCTCTTGGGCGCAACCGGCCCAATCGCCGTGAAAGGCGTTGATTCCAAGGGTTGTGCAGTGGCAGGCATAACTAGTGAAGATGGCTCTTACCTTGCCCTCGGGAGAAGTGACGCGCAGCACTGGGAGGTCGTGGTCCACGGGTTTGGCTGGAAAATTGCGTCGGTTCGAGGCGAACCCAGCCGCCCCAATGCCCCAGGAAAGGTGGGCGGGTTTGCGGTCCGCCAAAGCCGCAAGGGCGACTTGTTCGATGTGGTTGGTTAAATCCTTGGTGTAACGAGTGATGCCCTCCAAATGTTCAGGGGGGAGGTCGCTGGAAAAAAGGTTGGGTAATACGCCCAGCAACACGGGGGCGCAGTGGGTGTGGCTGGAGGCGATTGCAAACCGTTCGTCCTTGAGGCCTGTTTTTGAGGAGAGTCTTTTGGCAACCTCGTCTCGGATTGAGCCGGGCACGCCGCAATTGTCGACGGTGACCAAAACGGCGGGACCCTCTTTTCCCGCCCCAATGGCAAGAGCCTTCGCGTAAAGGTGCTGGGCAACCGCTTGATTGGGTTGACGGCGGCTTCCGTAGCCACTGAGGCGCACCGGGTAATTCGGGGTGATGTCGACTCTGGCGGCACCCACCGCGCACAACTCGGGTGCGGGTGAAGCAGGCAGGAGGAGTGGCATCGAGAGGGCCAGCAGCAGCAGTGGGAGTAGGCGCATGGGGAGGGGGGAGATTATTGTAGAGAGAGTTTGGTGGGAATGTAGCACAATCAGGTTACGGGCCGCTTGCAAATGTAAAACGCTCTGGATGTTAGAGGGCTCTGCGCGTGTGGGCGGGAGGGCGGGCGGCGTCAGGGTGCCTGGCGTTTGTATTGGGGCCGGTTTGTTTGGGAGAAGAACCTGGAGTTTCTTAGACAAGGTTGGTTCCTGCGACCAAAGCGCTCTCTGGATTCGAGTTCTTTGAGGAATACCACCATGGATCAGGACGGCCTTCAGCAACCTCTCCGCTGTGTGAGTTTGGACGCTTTCCTGGAAAGCGGTTAGAAAGGCCCTCAAATGCCGATTGACTGAGTTGGTCGTCTCGAATGCCTGTTCCAAGTTTGGCATGAGGTTTGTATTTCGTTGAACGGGCTGATGGTGTTAAGAAGGGGGATGCACGTCCTCCCCTCCAAACGACTGGGTGCCATGAGTCGCCGAGATCTTTTCCGCAAGGCAACCCTTCTCGGCTTTGCAGGTGTGGTGGCACGGTTGGGAGCCCAGGAAACCGTCACGCTGCCTTTTGCCAATGGCCAGCGCTCGCTTGTTCGTTACCCACAGAAAAGGCCGCTGATTCGTCTCACCTCAAGGCCGCCCCAGCTTGAGACTCCCTTTTCGGTCTTTAACGAAGGCGTCATCACGCCGAATGATGCCTTTTTTGTTCGGTACCACCTGCCGAACATTCCGACGGAGATTGATCCGGAGACCTACCGTTTGGAGGTCAAGGGAACAGTGAAGAGCAGTTTAAGCCTGACGCTGAAAGAGCTGAAGTCGGACTTTGAGGCGGTGGAAGTGGTGGCTGTTAACCAATGTTCGGGAAACAGTCGGGGGTTTTCCAGCCCGCGCGTAAGCGGAGGGCAGCTTGCAAACGGGGCGATGGGGAACGCGCGCTGGCGGGGCGTTCGGCTGAAGGATGTCCTTGAAAAGGCGGGTGTAGCGCCGAACTCGAAGCAGGTCGTGTTTAACGGTTTGGATACGCCGCCGGCCCCGCAGGTGCCTGACTTTGTAAAGGCCCTTGAACTGGAACACGTCATGGGAGGGGAAGTGCTCCTTGCTTACAGTATGAACGGGGAAGACTTGCCCCTGCTTAACGGCTACCCTGTGCGTCTCGTGGTGCCTGGCTATTTTGGAACGTACTGGGTCAAGCATCTGAGTGAAATTACCGTGCTTGATACGGTCTACGACGGTTTCTGGATGGCCACGGCCTACCGGATTCCCAACACTCCGGGTGCTTGTCTGCCTCCCGGCACCGTGCCCAAGTCGACCGTTCCAATTGGGCGTTTCAACGTGCGCTCCTTCCTTACAAGCCACACCGAGGGAGGCGTGCTCCCCCTCGGGCGCCCGGCTCTCCTGCGCGGGATCGCTTTTGATGGGGGTTCAGGCATCTCCGAGGTGGTGGTTTCCTCCGACGGAGGGAATGTTTGGAAGAAGGCGCAATTGGGGGCGGACCTCGGCAACTATTCGTTTCGGGAATGGACGTTGCCTTTTGTTCCTGCGAGTGCGGGAGTTCTGGAGTTGAAGGTGAAAGCCACCAACCGGTTGGGGGAATCCCAACCCCTTGAGGCGCTTTGGAATCCCGCGGGTTATATGAGGAACGTGGTTGAAACGGTGAAGCTGGAAGTCACCGCTTAATTTTCTACTTTTGCACCTGTGAAAAACTCTCTTTTTGTCCTGCTCTTGGCGTTGGTGACGACGGCGTCTGCTTCGCCGTTAAAAATCGAATTGCCCCCCGAAATCCCCAACTTCAAGGCCGCCCCAGGCGTTGAAGTAGCGATGCAGCAATGCCTGGTTTGCCATTCTTCGGAGTATATCACCACGCAGCCGCCTCTTTCGCGCGTGGCTTGGAAGGCGTCTGTGGAGAAAATGAAGGGCAAGTTCGGCGCCCAGATTTCTCCTGAACAGATCGAGTCTTTGGTCGACTACTTGGCCAAGAGTTACGGCCCCCCGACTCCCTGAGGGAGGGCCTCCCTGAGGGAGAGCCACCCTGAGGGAGAGCCACCCTGAGGGAGAGCCACCCTGAGGGAGAGCCACCCTGAGGGAGAGCCACCCTGAGGGAGAGCCACCCTGAGGGTGCGTGGGCATCTGTGCCCAGGCTGAAAAATGCGCTGGAAGCGCGGCAAGACTCACACAGGCAGAGCTTTGTGCTCTAGCCCTACTTCGCGGACTCGCGTCTAAAAACGGCTATTTTCGGGAGTCTTTTTGTTGCAAGCTCCTCATTTGCAGGCATCGTTTTTTCAAAAGTGCTTGTAGTGCCGACCTACCCCCTTGCGGGTCTTTTTCAGAAAGTGGTTTC
>CANJZW010000011.1 GCA_947479475.1 Chthoniobacteraceae bacterium | reverse complement strand
AGGAGGAGAAGTAGACGATCTGTGAGGAAGGTGGGAAGAAAAAGAAGAAGCCCCCCGCGCCGGAGTCCGTTCTCGGCAGCACTTTCAAACCGGCAGGATCACGCCACTTTCATATCGGCCCCCGCAGAGAATACATACTTGTTAGATGCTACAAGAGGGGCAGCAGCTTGGTGAATTTGAGATTCTGGCTAAACTTGGCCAGGGCGGCATGGGGGCCGTCTACAAGGCACGCCAAACGGTTCTCAGGCGCTTGGTAGCGATCAAAACGCTTCAGTCATCACTTTCTTCAGATGCGGAATTTGTCTCCCGCTTTCATAACGAAGCTGTTGCGGCCGCAGGCCTAAACCACCCAAACCTAGTCCAGGTGTATGCCGCTGGAGAAAGCGACGGCATTCACTGGTTTGCCATGGAGTTTGTCGATGGCGAAAGCGTTCAAGCCCGCCTCAAACGTCTCGGCAAACTCGAAGCGGCGGAGGCGCTCGCCATCGGCATGCACGTCCAAACCGCCCTCGAGCACGGGTGGCGCAAGGCCCAACTCATCCACAGGGACATCAAGCCAGACAATATCTTTCTCTCCAATGACGGGGAGGTGAAGCTGGGCGATTTGGGTCTGGCAAAAAGCTCCGACCAACAGCAAGGCCTCACCATGACCGGCGCGTCCATGGGCACCCCTCTGTACATCAGTCCGGAGCAGGCCGAGGGCAAACGCGACATCGACTTCCGCACCGACATCTACAGCCTGGGCGCAACGCTTTTCCATCTTTTGAGCGGCTCTCCGGTCTATTCCGCAAACAGCGCGGTTTCGGTAATGATAAAACATATCGGCGCGGAGATTCCTGATGTGCGTTCGCTCAATTCGGATCTGCCTCCAGCGGTGGGAGCGGTGGTGACCAAGATGCTGCAAAAGGCTCCCGAAGACCGTCATGCAAGCTACGCCGAACTGAGCGCGGATCTTCAAAGCGCCTACGCGTCCCTGTCTGAACCGACGCAAATGACGGAGCCTCTGCACGCCGCGGGAACCTCTTTTCAAAAAAAGGCTTCCCGCACTTTCACCCCGCGCATCGCTCTTGCGTTCGGATTGCCCTTGCTCGCCCTGGCGCTTGCCGCGGTCGGTCGGATTGTTTGGACTCCGAACAAAGGCGCGCGCTCCTCGAAAACACCGAATGGGAGTGCCTCCTCCAACTCTCCAGGGCAGTGGAGGGCTTTGTTTGATGGAAAAACGTTCGCGGGTTGGCGTGGAGTACAAACGCCGGATCCGCTCGAATGGAGGATACTCAACGGCGAAATGACTGGGGAAGGCCACAACTGGTTGATGTTCGATGAGCCTTTCGAGGATTTTGAACTCGAGTTGGAGTGGAAGGTTTCCGACGAGAAGAAATCAAACGGCGGCATCTTCTTTCGAACTCTTTTGAATGAGGGCAAGACGCCTATTGCCTTTTTGGAAATGCAGTTGTGCGGCACGGAATTTAATGAAGACGCAGGATGGAAATCTGGATCCTGCTGGGGACTTTTGCACGCGACGCGGGATGCCTCGTTTTCTGCGGGAACATGGAACACGGCACGCCTGGAGCAAAAAGGAAATCATTGCAAACACTGGGTGAATGGAGTGCTCGTGTGTGATTATGAAATTGGATCTCCCGAGTGGAATCAACGGCCAGAGTCGAAGGGCTTGAAGTCGGTGAAATTCTCGAAATCCCGCACGGAATCCGTTTCGTCGGGCTTGATCGGACTTCAGTCGGTTTCCGGCTGTTCGTACCGGAATATCCGCATCAAAGCTCTTCCCTCCTCAAGCCTCGGAAAACTTGTGGATAAAGCGGCTCTTGCGGAATTAGTTCGGCGATTGGAGAAGAAGCTCCTTCCGGTTCCCCATACGTCGGTTCACATGAGTTGCACTGAGTTTACGGTGGCGGAATGGAAGCTCTACGCGAAAGCCTCCGGTTCGTATGCGTGGATGCCGCATGAAGTCATCACCCCACTGCACGAATATCCGGAATCGGACGAACACCCGGTGGCAGAACAAACCTGGCATCAAGCCAAGGCGTGTTGTGATTGGTTGAGTTTCCAAACGGGCAAAACATGGAGGCTTCCCAAAAACTCCGAGTGGGAGGCTGCTGCTGGAAAAAGCAAGTACCCTTGGGGCGACTCCTTTCCACCCAAACCTGACGAAGGAAACTATGCCGTCTTGGAAAGCGGTCAGGCGGATGGTCGGAAAATCGGGGTGGATGGAATCAAAGGGACCGCCCCAGTGGCTTCCTTCAAGCCGAACAGTCTTGGGTTCTATGATTTAGGAGGGAACGTACAGGAGTGGATGCTCGACGGCATGGAAAAGGGTGCGCGTGTGCTTCGGGGTTGTGATTGGTGGAAGGGAGAGGAACAACTGATGCTCTCCTCGCACCGGTATTTTCACGTATCGGAAGTCAAGAAGTCGGGTGTGGGTTTCCGGATTGTGTGCGAACGCTAGGAGGAACAAGGGGTCCGTGTTCATGTGCTTTCATTTTCTCAGCCAGGAACCAGGAATACTCCGCGCCATATCGGAGCTTCATCAGACGCAAATGACATCTGTAGTTTGTGGCGGCAAGAAAATGAACACTGCCCCCTTGTTCCCAGGTCGGGAGAGAATCATCGAATTTGCAGAGGCACGGGCTTCGGAAGCGCAGATATTCAGCTCACTTCGCAACTGCGTCGAACAGCTTTTGAAATCGTTCTGGCTGTCGGACTCAGCGACC
The DNA here is from genome assembly GCA_947479475.1 of Chthoniobacteraceae bacterium. Taxonomy (GTDB): domain Bacteria; phylum Verrucomicrobiota; class Verrucomicrobiia; order Chthoniobacterales; family Chthoniobacteraceae; genus Chth-196. Next base: position 61,497 of record CANJZW010000011.1, on the reverse strand, counting down.
ATTTGATTTCCTGCTATCCTATCCTTAATCACGCCACCTCGAACGGTGCACCGGTGCGGGCGCGTATCTCGTCGAGACTCACTCCGGGATGCAGTTCCGTCAGCACGAGGCCTCCGCCCGGCTTCACCTCAAACACACCGAGATCTGTGATTATCAGGCTGACCACCCCTTTGCCCGTGATGGGCAGCGTGCACTGCGGAAGAATCTTCGGACTGCCGTCCTTGGCGCAGTGCTCCATGACCACGACCACTCGCCGCACGCCGGCGACCAGATCCATCGCTCCGCCGGGACCCTTCACCATTTTCCCTGGCACCATCCAGTTCGCGATGTCGCCGTTGGCGGCCACTTCGAGCGCGCCTAGAATTGAGAGGTCAATGTGGCCACCGCGAATCATGGCAAACGAGTCGGAGCCGGAGAAAAAGGCTGAGCCGGGAATCGTCGAGATCGTCTGCTTGCCAGCGTTGATCAGGTCGGGATCGACTTGGTCCTCGGATGGGAATGGGCCGATGCCGAGCAGGCCGTTCTCGGACTGGAGAGTGACGTTGACGCCTTTTGGGATGAAGTTGGCCACGAGCGTCGGGATGCCGATGCCAAGGTTCACATAGAAGCCGTCGCGCAATTCCTGCGCGGCGCGTATCGCCATCAGTTCCCGAACGGGGGATTCCTTTTTCGCCGCGGCGTTATCTTGGACCGTGAGGAACTCGATGCGCTTCTCATAGTTCGAGCCCTCGATGATGCGGTCCACATAGATCCCCGGCGTGTGGATTTGGTCGGGATCGAGGTCACCGACTTCGACGAGTTCCTCCACCTCGGCCACGCAGACCTGGCCGCAAGTCGCGATCATCGGATTGAAGTTCCGCGCGGTCTTCCGAAAAACCAGATTGCCGGAGCGGTCGCCCTTCCATGCCTTGATGATGGAGAGGTCTGTCGTGATGCTGGGTTCGAGCACATAGGTCTTTCCGTCGAAACATTTTGTCTCCTTGCCCTCGGTCAGAGTGGTGCCGAATCCGGTGCGCGTGTAGAAACCGGGGATGCCCGCGCCGCCGGCGCGCAACCGCTCGGCGAGAGTGCCCTGGGGCACCAGCTCCAGTTCGAGTTCGCCAGCGAGCACCTGACGCTCGAACTCCTTGTTTTCACCCACATAAGAGGCCAGGACTTTTTTCACCTGCCGGGTCTTGAGCAAGATTCCCATTCCAAAGTCGTCCACGCCAGCGTTGTTGCCGATGATGGTCAGCCCTTTCACTCCCTGGTCGCGCAGCTCGGCTATCAAGTTCTCAGGAATGCCGCAGAGACCGAAGCCTCCGGCTGCGATCGTCATGTCATCGTGGAGCAACCCATCGAGGGCCGCCTTGGCGTTGGAGAATACTTTGCTCATCGGAAGAAGGGTGGTGGGGCTCAAAAAACGTCACGGAATCGAAATGGCTGATTTGGAGATCACTCAGGTGCATGCGCGGTGTTCCATGCCTTGAGCCGATCGAGACTGCGGACAAAGGGTTTCAGCCCAAACCAGAGGATGATCGCTGACGCCACCTGCGCGGTGGCAGTCACGAAGGCCAGGGAATACCGCAGCATGGCGTCATCGTGAAAGAAGTAGTCGGTCGTGAGCGCGATCGCAGTGGGGCCGCAGCCGAGCCCGACCAACACATTGACAAAAAGGTAGAGCGCCCCGGCCTGTCCGCGCATGGGTGCGGGCATGATCTGCGTGATGGCCGCCGGTGCGCAGCCATAGGGTGCTGACATGAGAAACATCAAGGGTACCAGCAGCGCGAGTGCCAGCGTCGGGCTTTCCACCAGCGGAAAAGCAAGACTGATCGGAGCTGCGAGGATCGGGGCTAGCGACATGACACGCAGGTTCGCCTCGCGATGACCGCGCGACGCCAGGTAGTCTGCCAGTCGTCCCCCGCTGATAATGCCGATCGTTCCACACACCGCGAGGATGATGCCGAACTGGATGCCAATGTCTCCAGACGTCCAATGATGCGTCCGGACAAAGAACGTCGGTATCCACGCCTTCGATCCATAGGTTGAAACGGCGAACAGTGAAATCCCCAGATTATGGCAGAGAAAGGTGACCTTATTCGCTTTGATATAGGCGACGACTTCCCGCAGTGGAGTCTCGACTTGTTTCAAGCCACCAGCGGCATCGCGCACCTGCCGCATGCCCCGGCGGATCGGCTCCTGAAAGGTGAAGAGCAGGAGTGAGAAGAGAATGCCGGGCAAACCCACCATCAGGAAAATAATCTGCCATGGCCGGGTTTCTCCAATGATTGGCAAGGCCCACGATTCCTGCCCTGAGGCCAGCTTGATCACCAAGCCACCCAGCAGCAGCGCGATGCCTCCGCCCAGGTAGATCCCGGTGCCGTAAATACTCAGCGCAGTCGCACGGCGATGCGGTGGAAAGTAATCATAGATCAAGGAGTAAGCCGCTGGTGAAAGCGATGCCTCGCCCACGCCCACGCCGATCCGCATGAGCAACATCTGCCAGAAGTTCTTTGCCAGTCCGCAGCCGGCGGTAAACAAACTCCAGACGACAAAACCCACTGCGATCAATCCGCGCCGGTTCTTGGTATCCGCCATGCGACCAAGGGGAATGCCGAAAAATGTATAGGCCAACGCGAAAGCCGAGCCCATAAGCACGCTCATCTGCGTGTCATTGATGTTCAGATCACGGCGAATCGGCCCGACCAGCAGGTTCAAGATGGTGCGATCAATGAACGAGAAAATATAGACGAACGTCAGCACCCCGAGCGTATACCAGGCATAGGATGCGGGCGGGTATGGCGGCTCGGCGGGGTTGGATTTATTGTCGGACATTTCGGGGGGGCGAGATCGCTGCGTAAGATACCAGTTGTAGGCAAGATGAATGGCAACTTCCAGCATGATTCTCATTCAAATATTGCCTAACTCCGAGGCGCTTACTAAAGTGCACCGATGCTCGTTATCCCTTCCCGCGAGAACATCCTGACTGAACGCCTCTGCCTCGTGATCGGGGGTGGTTCGATCGCCCCTGGGTGGGGTATCGGACGAGCCATTTCGGTCGCTTACGCGAGAGCAGGTGCCAGAGTCGCCGTCGCCGATTTCAACTTGCCATCCGCTGTGGAAACCGTGGAGATCATCCGAAGTGAAGGCGGCACGGCGGAGGCATTCCAAGTCGATGTCCTTGATGACACCTCGCTGGAGTCACTGGTGCGCGAGGTCACTGAGCAACTGGGGACCATCGACGTGCTGCACAACAACGTCGGGTTGTCGAAGAGCGGCAATGCTCGCGATACCAGTGCGGCCGACTGGCGGCGCATTCAGGATGCCAATGTCACCTCCCTCCATGTGGCAACGCAGGCCGTATTGCCGGGAATGATGGAACGCCGCCGCGGAGTCATCCTGACGACGTCCTCCATCGCCGCCCTCCGTCATCTGGGTTATTCATCGCTGGCCTATGCGGCCACGAAGGCGGCTGCGATTGCTTTGACGCGGACCCTCGCAATCGACTACGCCTCCTATGGGATCCGCGCCAATACCATCGTCGCGGGATTGATCGATACACCACGGATCGAAGTCGTCCTGCGCGGAGCCTACGCGGGATGCTCACTGGAAGAGATGAAGGAACGGCGGAACAAGGTTGTGCCCTTGGGCCGCATGGGAACGGCTTGGGATATTGCCGAAGCCGCGGTGTTTCTTGCTTCGGATCGCGCCAGTTATATCACAGGGACGGAACTTGTGATTGACGGTGGGCTGAGCGCCACCGTGCCGCATTAATCACCGTTTGATGAAATGAAGGCGCGTCTGCCTATCCTCTTCGCGCCGCCCGGTCCGGCGTGATCAGTGCATCTGGCTGCCACCTGCCACGCTGATCGCGAGGCCGGTGAGATAGTCGGATTCGGACGAAGCGAGGAACGCGGCCAGTGCGGATACGTCGTTGACTTCGGCCATGCGCCCGAGCGGCGAAAGCCCTGAGGCCCGTGTGATCAAAGCGGCCCGTTGATCTTCGGGTGTAAGATTTGAGGGCGCGAGGGCAGTGGCGATATCATCGATCCGCTCTGTGACGACGAGGCTCGGGCAGATCGCGTTTACATTGATGCCATGCGGGGCCAACTCTTGCGCTAAGCTTTGCGTGAAACCCACCACCGCGAACTTTGAGGCACAATACGCGGCGTAACGCGCCGAGCCGTTCTTGCCGGCCGTCGAGGCGATATTGATGATCCTGCCCCCGCGAGCTGAGTGCGGGTTGGCGAGCATGGCGCGGGCCGCGGCCTGGCTGCAAAGGAAGGTGCCCTTGGCATTAATACGCTGCACCCGATCCCAGTCCGCCTCGTCCAGTTCCACCACCGGCACGCGGTCGCGGCCAGCTCGCGCTGCGGCATTATTAATCAGGATGTCGATGCGGCCAAAGGTTGCGATCACTTGGTCAATCATCGCCTGCACTTGGGTGGCGTCACCAATATCAGCAACGATGCCGAGCGAGCGCCGACCCAAGGCTTCGATTTCCCCAACAACCTGGGCCATGCCTCCCCAGCTGCTTCCCGGCGCCGATGCGGTGTGGATGTCGTTGAGCGCCACGTCCGCCCCTTCCTGCGCGAGGCGCAGAGCGATGGCGCGGCCGATGCCACGCTCGCCACCGGCACCGGTGACTAATGCTACTTTCCCTTTCAGATTATACATAAGCTTTCTTTGCTTCGGTATGCCAGATGTCACCTTCGCCGTAACTAAACCAGCGGCTCGTCGTGACTTTTTGCTGTGTGAAGAATTGCACGCCTTCGCGGCCTTGCATGTGGAGATCGCCGAAGAACGAATCGTTCCAACCGTTGAACGGAAACCACGCCATCGAAGCGGGCACAGCGATGTTGATGCCGACCATGCCGCAGTTGACGCGATGCTTAAATTCCCGCGCCGCCTTGCCGTTACGGGTGAAGATGGCCGCGCCATTGCCGTAAAATGATTTGTTCGCCAGCTCAATGGCTTGGTCCAAATCCTCCATGTGCATCACGTTCAGCACCGGGCCGAAAATCTCCTCCTTTGCCACCGTCATGCCGGTCTGGACGTGGTCGAGAATCGTCGCGCCGACGTAGAAACCATTGGGTGCTTCCGTGACTTTTACGCCGCGCCCGTCGGCGGGAATCTTTGCGCCTTCCTTCACGCCCACTTCGATCAATTCCAAAACACGGTCACGATGCTGCTTGGTAATGACTGCGCCCATGTCGGGCTGAGTCTCACGGTCGGTTGGACCGACCTTGATGCGCTGAGTCGCTTCGATGAGGGTGGGCAAAATGGTTTTCCCCGCGCCGCCAACAACGACCACCGTCGAACCAGCCATGCAACGTTCGCCCGCACAACCAAACGCAGCTTCGATGACGCCGCGGGTGGAGTTTTCCACGTCGGCATCGGGCATGAGGATGACGTAGTTCTTCGCGCCGCCATTGGACTGCACGCGCTTGCCGTGCTTCGTGCCGGTTTCATAAATGTAGCGCGCAATCGGCGTGGAGCCGACGAATGAAATCGCTTTGACCTTCGGATGTGTGAGCAGCGTATCCACCACCTCGCGCCCGCCGTGGACGATATTCAGCACACCTTTCGGCAGCCCGGCTTGTTCGAGCAGCTTGGCAATCTTGATGGCGGTGAGCGGCACTTTTTCGCTCGGCTTGAGGACGAATGTGTTGCCGCAAGCGATGGCAACGGGATACATCCACAGCGGAATCATCGCGGGGAAATTGAAGGGCGTGATGCCGACACAAACGCCGAGTGGCTGGCGGATGGCTTCGCAATCAATGCCGCGCGCGATGTTCTCCAGCACATCGCCCATGAGCAACGAGGGCACGCCGAGCGCGAACTCGATGACCTCCATGCCACGTTTCACATCGCCACGCGATTCAACAAGCGTCTTGCCCTGCTCGCGCGAGGTGCCACGGGCAATGTCCTCGAAGTTAGATTCAACCAATGCCTTGAATCGTCCGAGAATCCGCGCGCGCTCGACAGGCGGCGTTTCCATCCACGCAGGAAACGCGGCGTGCGCGGCTTCGACAGCAGCGTTTGCGTCGGCGACAGAACCGACGGGACATTCCGCAATGGTTTCGCCGGTTGAAGGATTAAAAACAGGGGTTGCGCCGCCCTTGGCTTGTGTCCACTCGCCGGCGATGAAATTGGGACAGAGTTCGAGTATTGTTGACATGACGTGTTTTATAAACTCAAGCGATAAACTTCCCCGGATTGAGGATACCGTTGGGATCGAATGCTTTCTTCAAAGTGGTGTGCATGGCGCGCGCGACCTCTGGCACGGCATGCGGATACCAGCGTGACTTTGCGATGCCGATGCCGTGCTCGCCAGTGATGGCACCGTTCCAGTCGATGACTTGATGGAAAAGACGATCCAAGGCGGCTTCGGCGCGTTCCCGGATGGCTGGGTCGTCCATCGTGGGGACCATGATGTTGACGTGAATGTTGCCATCGCCTGCATGCCCGAAGCTGGCCACGGGGAAGCCAAACTCGACCTGCAATTGCTCGGCGAACTCAACGAGATCGACCAAACGACTGCGTGGGACGACGATGTCCTCGTTGAGCTTAATGAGGCCGGTGTTGCGCAGGCTGTAGCTGAACTCACGGCGCAGTTTCCAAAAGGCTTCACAGGCTTCTTCGCCCACGGCTTCCTCCAAGGAAATACTGCCGAGACTACGCACTAGCGCGGCGAGCTGAGTGAGTTCACCACGCACGGATTCGATCTGGCCATCCATCTCGACAAGCAGATGCGCATCACCCTTTGGCGTGACGGAGGCACCGAGATACTCGCGCGCGGATCGCAGTGTGAATTTGTCGGCGATTTCGAGCGCCGAAGGCAGGAAGCCGCTGCCAAGGATGCGCTGAACCGCATTCGCGGCCTCGGCGAAGGTGGTGAAGCCTGCGGAGAGCATGGCGCGCTGCGGCGGATGTGGGATGATGCGCAGCGTGGCCTGCGTGACGACGCCGAGCATGCCTTCACTGCCCACCATAAGACCCACGAGGTCAAAGCCAGTTTTGTTTTTGTGACAACGGCCGCCCGTGTTTACGATGCTACCGTCCGCCAGCACCACCTGCAAACCGAGCACGTAATGCCGCGTGACTCCGTATTTGAGGCAGCGAGGGCCGCCCGCGTTTACGGCGATGTTGCCACCGAGGCTGCATTCTTTGAGTGAGGCGGGATCAGGCGGATAAAACCAACCCAGTTTGCGCACGGCAGCCTGCAAGTCGCCGGTGATGACGCCTGGCTCAACCACGGCAACTCCATCCTCGGTCTTGATTTCGAGGATGCGGTTCATCCTAGCCAACGAAAGCGCAATACCCCCGCGCAAGGGCACGCAGCCGCCAACATAGCCAACGCGCGCGCCCTGCGGTGTGACGGGAATCTTGTGCTCATTGGCAAAGAGCAGCACTTTGGACACGTCGTCCGTTGATCCCGCATGCACGACGACATCCGGCGGATGCGACGCGAACCATTTGTCCGTGCTGTGCGTGGCGATGTCCGCGCTGGTGACAGAAACACGGTCAGGACCGAGAAGGGAGATGAGTTGATCGGCGAGGGATGTCATGTGGAGCCTTTACTAACAAAGACAAAGAGGTAGATGCGCTAACGCGTTAGATTGTTTTACGCCGTCGTCGCCGGTCCATCCGGCGCGTCGAGGATCTGGATGTCGCTCAGATCCTTGCCGCCCACCATGTGAGCAACAGTGGCACCGCGATACTCGAGCACGTCCAGCGCTTGCAGCGTATTCACGATCCTATACTGGGTGGGCATGTCCTCCCACCGCGCGCGATGAAACCGCAGCGCTCCCTGCCCTCGTGACATTGAGGTAACAACACGGTTCGGCACCGCGATTGGCGTTAACACCGCGTATTGAACATCCGCTCGTCCCGGCTCGCCTGTCCGCGGCATATACTTGTAATGGAGAGTGCCTGCACTCTTGGTGGCGGCGGAATTGCCGGTGATTTGCTCAGCGCTGAGCGGTTGGAGTTGGCCGACCGATAGGTCCATGAATCTGAAGCCATCCCAATTCGCCGCGCAGTGCAGTTCATCGCCGCGTGTCTCTGGCTCGGGCAGGTCAGCAAAAACCTTCGAGTAACCCAGCTCTTCCCGTCCGGTGATGATTGGCTCCGTCAGGTTCTCCCAGAGCACCATCAGGAAGCTGCCCGCGACCAGACCTGCCTTGCCATGATAAATGGCCGGAATCGTGACCCCGAGCATGTTATAGCCGCGACCCGCCAGCCACTCAATCTCCTTCATGTAAGTAGCCGTGACCGTCACCAGCGGCTCAGCCCCGAGCGAAAATCCCGGCGGTAATAGAGCGCTCAATGGCTCTGGCCGGCTCAGAAAACTAACAGAAATTGCCGTAGTTTTCGGCGTGTCCTTGCAGGCAAAGCGCTGTCCATCGGGGCCTCGGCGCGGACCGGTCGCCGGGCCGAAATGAGTTGGCATTCGATACAGTTCCGCAGGTTCAAACTGGTAAGACATGGGAGGAGTTTGTGCAGGTTATTTGCTTGGCTAGATCTGAAACAATGCCTGGGACTATTGACGCACTTGACGCGCCGCAGGGGTCTTGAGCCCGAGCAGTTCGCGAGCTTGCGCGACCGTCGCGAGTTTACCTCCGAGTTCGTGGATGATCCGCACGGCTTTCTCGACCAGCGCGGCGTTGCTTGGCGCGAGTTCCCCCTTGGCCAGATAAACGGTGTCCTCCATGCCGATCCGACAGTGACCGCCGAGGATGAAGGCCTGCGCGAGCATGGGGAAGGCGTGACGACCGGCACCGAAAGCCGCCCACTCGCAGTTCTTCGGTAACTGTGATTTGGCGAGTAACATCATCTCAGGCGTGGACGGCATGCCGTATTTGACGCCAGTTACGATCTGGAAAAGCGCCGGCACCTTCACCGTTCCATCCGCCACCAAGTCCTGCGCCAGCACCAGATCTCCGGTGTCGAATACTTCCAACTCGGGCTTTACACCCGCAGCATACATGCGCTCCGCCATGAGTTTTACGTTGCGCGGGCTATTAATCACCGCCCCACCGCCAAACCACATCGTGTTGAGATCGAGGGTGCAGATTTCCGGCTGCAAGGCGACGATATGCTCAGTGCGGATTTCCGGCGTCTTGAACAACGTCCCCTCAGCCGCAACGTCAGGTTGATCGTCGCTCGGAATGTATCGTCCGCCCGGCCCAGTGGTCAGATTGATGATTAGATCGGTGGCGCTGGCGCGGATCTGCTCTACCACCTCGCGATAGTATTCGAGGTTCATGCTCGGACGTCCCGTTTCCGGATCGCGCACATGGATATGACAAATCGCAGCGCCGGCTTTCGCCGCTCCGATGCACGCCTCGGCGATTTCAGAAGGTGTGACCGGCAGTGCAGGATTGTGCTCGCGCGTCGGGAAGCTTCCGGTCACGGCACAGGATAGGATGGTTGGCTTCATGTTAGTGGTTCTTTGCTAGTCTCTGAGCTTCGGGTCGGCAGCATGGTCTGACTCACGCGCCGGTTAGGATTCGGTCACAGCGGGCTTGCGCACACTCCACGTCGAAGTGGCCGCCGCCGCCAGCGTTTCATCAGCATCATACATCTTCGCTTCCAGAAAATGGGTGCGCTGCCCTTGGTGCAGGAATCGCGCCTCGCACCGAGCCAATGGTCCGCGGATGGGCGCGAAATACTGAGTCTTCATTTCAATCGTAGAGCCCGGCACGCCTAAGGTGTGCCGGAGCAAGTGCCCCATGCTCACGTCGAGCACGAACGCAGTCACGCCGCCATGCAGACAGCCCTGCGGGTTGAACATGAAATCATGCACCGGGAACCGGACGATGCAGGCCGCGTCGCGATACGAGAACTCCAAGCCGTAAAAGCGCGCCAGGAAAAAGGTCTCGAAAGCCGGCTCGCTCTCACGGTGTGCAGTTTCGAACGCAAGGCGGGCGGGAGAGAAATCGAGCGGCATGGAGGATGGAAATTTGCTTTTACCTCCCGGCGCGACTTCTTCGGCTTAAACGAGGGGGCGTTAAGTATCTTACTTTTACAGAATTCCACGATTGGAGTCCAGCCAAAGGATAGACGAGCAGCTCCCTCAGAATTTCCGGAAATCCGGAAGGGCGGCTAAAAACTGAAATTCAAGCCCACCAGCGAGTAATGGAACCGGCTGAACGTGTAAACCGTATCGTTGTCGGCGCCCCCGTCCAAAATACGGTAGCCGACCCGGACGGAAAGGCGCTCGGTGGCATGCCATTGCAGCGCCGCGGACGCGTCAACGGCGTGGCCCTGGGGTGCGCCGAGCGCGTCCCCCTCCGAGAGGAGGCTGAAGGGCTTTGAGAAACGCCACACCAATCGGTAGTTTACCAAAGGCACAAAGCCGGTGCCCGAATCACTCGTGGCCTTCCCGCCCTGGGCGAGTCTTACCTCGGCGTCGCGGACTTTGGCCGTAATGCCCATCCCGAACACGCAGCGCTCGGTTTGGAGAAAATTGTACCTGTAGGTCAACCGATAGGAGTCAAAGCGGAAGGCTCCGGTTGTCGCGGTCGCCGCCGCAAAGTCGGTGCCCGCGAACCGCACGGAGCGATTGAACTGTCCGCGGAAATCCATCTCCAGCGGGGCGTACAGTAGAGAAATGTCATGCCTGGCCCCCGGATGCCATGTGAGCCGGCCGCGGAAATACGCGTTTGGATCGCTGGCGTTCAGGTCCTTGGAGAGCGAAAAGAAGGTGCCTCCGGTGTTTGGGATGCGCACGTCCGCCTTTGAGTTCCAAACCGCGCCAGACTCCAAGTCGAGGTCGAATTGGGGGGCGGAGATTGCGGGGCAGGCAGAGATCAAAAGCAGCGAGGCTGCGAGTAGGGAAGCGGGTCGGCTCATGACGGTGGATACTGCTGCATAGCCGGCCGAAGCGCAACCGTCGGCTCTGATTCCCCGCGCTCCGCGGGGCAAAGCCGCAACCTCACGGTTCAGGCCAGCACGGCTTTGTAAAGCCCGGGCTGGAGATTGGGCATCCCGTCCTAAAGTCGGCTTACCGCGCCATGCCTGCTCTAAACCGCGTTATCCTTCCCGAGATCCTGGATCCCTCGGATCCTCACGCAATCCTGAGCCGCAGAGATTTATGCTGAATCGACCTGCACCGTGGCAACTCGCACTGGATTGTCAGCCAGCTCAGAAACCAAACGCCTGAGCCACCCCTCATGCTTGAAATCGGCGCCGGGGAAGGCGGCCTTTACCGGAAGATCAACGCGGCACTCGTCTCCACGACCGTGACGGGCCTCGACCTGATCGCGCGGCCGGCGATCCTGCCCGGAGACATCGGCTGGGTGAGCGGAAACTTCTTTCAGCCCCTGCCCGGGACCGGCGTCTCCGAGTTTCTTGGGCAAATGAAACCGTGCACCGTAGGCCGACACCGTCGTGTGCGAGGGACTCGGAAGCGGCTTCGCGCCATCGAGTTCGTAGTCGCCCGGCGGAATCCTCACCATACCGCCGTGCTCCCCGACGGGAGCAAGAATGGCGGCGAGTTTTGCGGAGTCATCGGCGAAGGCAGGCGAGACAGCCCACACGAACAGGGAGAGAAGTACGGTCGTTTTCATACGAGTGACACAAAGACGGCTCACAGTACCCGCTTTTTGGGCAAGCTGTGGCGACAAATTCTATGTCAAAAACAACCACGCCACGCTGGCGTCCATGAAGAACTCAAAGCGATTCTGCGGCGTCCCTTAAGGCAGCTCCCGCACGCGCAATTTCCGAAACTGAATAGGAGATCCCTCGCTTTCCAGGCACAGGTAACCTTTGGCAGGTTCGATCGCGGTGCCGCCGGAGACCTCCTCGCCATTCACCCAGAGGCGCACTTCTCCATTGATGGCCCGAATATAGTAATGATTCCACTCCCCGTGCCCTTTGCTGAGGTGTTTGCGCGGGAAGCTGCGGCTGCCATCGGGCGATAGCGGCGGGAAGGGCGTCATTTTTGAGTGAACTGGGAAGACATCGCCGTTGGTTCCGAACCAGTCGGTCTTGGCTCCCTTGGCCTTCATCATCTCAGTGAAGCCGTGGTCGAGAATCTGAACTTCGATGCCATCCGGCAGGCGCGGCTTGCCCTCAAGGGTCAATTTTTCCAGCGACTCTGGCTTGGCCCAAACAAATACGCCGGAATTCCCAGCGGACTTTTCATGCATCCATTCGACGACCATTTCGAAGTTTGTGAACTCCTGCTTGGTCCGGAGAACCCCAATAGGTTGGCCCGTGCAGTGCAGGACCCCACTTTTCCAGGCCCAAGTATTTTCGGGTGTGTTGACGATGGCGAAGTCGCTCTCTACGAGCGAACGCCATCCCGGGGTTTCATCATCGATAAAAGCGCGAACTGTCGCGCGCTCGATTTGGACTTTTGCAGGCGAAGAGGAGGGATCTTGCGCATGAGTGGTCGCAGCAGCACACAAGATCAGACTGAGGAGCAGGGTTTTGTTCATAAAAGAAAGAGAGAGTTGAGCAGGCTTACTTCTTGAAGTCCTGCGGTAGGATGCCCGGCTTGAGTCCTTTGGCACCAACCGGCCCGGGATGATAATCTCCTGGGATATCCATGTTGAAGCTCGGATCAATCGCGTCTTCCAAGTTCATGCACCACAGGCACGCATTGGTGAGCATCCGGCGGAATGCTTCGATTTTAAATGCGTCTCCATGGCCCATTGTGGAGGTGAAGACCCGTGCCGTTTTACCCATGGCTCCCGTATAAGACTTCGTCCAAGCAATGGGTTGGGGCGTCTTTTCCGCAACAGGTTTGGCTTCGGACGTCCAGTCCTCCAAAGGCTGGCCCAGCAGGATAGGCGTGCTGTCGCCAGACAAGGTGGAGCCGATCCCATAAACATCATCAGGTATCCAAAACCCCGTGCGGATTACCTTAAATATGGGATGCGCCGAAGCCGTTTTCACTATGTCGCAGCGGGTGCTTTCAACGAGGTTTTTGCCGTAGTGCGAGATCCACGTTTCGCCTAGCACAAGCCGCCCCCAGCCGCCGCTAGGCTCCTTGCTGGCGGAGTCGAAACGGGCATACGGGCTGTCAGGGCGTTTTACGTACTTGAAGGGATGCGTGGCATTGCGAATGCCAAGGATGGGTTTGCCCGACTCGGTGTAGTCGATGATGTGCTTCATCTGCTCATCAGGCAATTCTCGCCAGCGCAAAAACGCAACCAGAAGATCCGCGGTATCCAGCGCCTCGAGGCCGGGAATGTTGTCTTTGATCTTCGGATTGATCGTTCCATCCGCCGGATCAATGGCAAAGAGCACTGTGCACTTGAAGCCCTGACGTGAGAGAATCTGCGCCATCATGGGCAGGGATTCCTCGGAACGGTAGGCCTCCTCGGCGGCTATCAAGACAATGTGTTTTCCCTTTCCCGGGCCATTTCCACCTTCGGAAATAAACCAAGGATTAGCCGCCAAGGCATTCGCAGGTACACCTCCGCACAGCAGAAGCACTGCAAAGAAACGGGAGAGGATTGAGGATTTAATCATGTGGATTTTTTTAGGGATGAAACTGTATGGGCGACTCGACGTGGACACCGTTAATGCATTTCTACCGAACAGCTTCCCAAGCCGCCGCGGTAATAGTTGAATTTCACGTTCGGATGATCCGTGAGCAGCGACATAGGGACTGCGGTATCCGCGATTCCCTTCGAAATCATCAAAGCGGTGAGACGCTGCCCGAGTGGATTATCGTGCATTCCTGCGTGCCAGATGCTGACTTTTTCCGCCTTCCATGTTTCCCGAGGTCCCACAGTGATCGCCATTCTTGGAACCATGGTGATGTTGCCGCCGCCGGAGGTGCGCGCGTTCTGTCCCAGCGTCACCGGATGAAGATCCACAATGCGGGTTGCGAGCTCGCGATATTCAGCGGCACTTGGGGGCTCGTTTTTCCATTTTCCTTCGCGCTTGAGGGGATCGTTAAACGCCCAGTGTTTGATTTCTCCCTGCCCTCCCTGCATGACAGCGCAGCGCACGCCAGAGTCCCATGTCTTTCGAAAACCAGCCACATCTGCCTTTGGGAAATGGAGGTTGGACTCGGGCATCCCGAGGTTTTTATGGATGCGATCAAAGCACAGTTCGCGGTCGGCTTTTTCAAAGGAGAGCGGGTGGGTCGGTGCCACTTCGGTTTGTGTGGATTCATCGAACCATTCATCCATGCCCCAAAAGTGTGCATGTTCGAGATTTAGTCCGAGTTCATTGACCAATCTGGCAACCAGGGGAAGCTGTTCGGTCGGGCCGATAGGGCCGCAGATTCCCACCGGGTTGTCGGCGGTCGCTTGGCGCCAGGCGGTAATATATTCGAGGGCCTCTGCGAGATAAAAATCCTGCAGAGTATCGTAGAGGGCCACCTCAAAACCGGGGCGCGAAAGTTGGAGAAGGTCGCGTTCGGTGAGCGCGGCAGCGTCGTTGATGAGATCGGACTCAAGCGTTGTGTAATCCCACCAATCGGGAGCGATGTAGCTGGTTTTGCGTGGCATATAAGTTGTCTTAAGGTTGAGAGTTCCAACGTGAGGCTGTCGAGGGCAGTTGGTTAGCTCAACGTGTTGCCTCCGTGTTCGGCGCTCAGTTGCGAACCCTCCAGCGGTCGCGACGAATACACGGTACAAACCTGCGCTTGCTGTGATGCGTTGATCGCTTTGATATGGGCTTTCGCAGCCCAACCATAACCGAAGATTCCAACATTGAATTTTTTCATCGGTGCGAAAATGACTGAGATGAAGTGGCAGAAGACACCGCTGCCTTTTTGAGGCTGCGTCTAGATGAGCTTTGTTCGACCTGGCGACGCCATTGCTGCCACGGGTAATTCCATGTCCCACTTTAGGTTCTGCGGAAACAGATTTTCCTGGGATTTGAGCATGTGCTCCCATGTCACCTCTTGGCCGGTATACGCGGCCATGCGCCCCATGATACCGGCGAGGGTACTTTGGCACATCCATTCTCCGTCATTCATGGGCGCGCCATTCCGTATGGAACTATAGAGCTCCTTGTGCTCTTGAAGATACATTCCAAGGTGTTTGCCCTCGGACTTCCAGGGATTTGCTCCCGTAATCTGCGCCTGGCTCCATTTGCTGGTGGCGATTCCCGTCGCACCGGTGATGTAGTCGCTGTTGTCGTTGAAGCATCCGCTGATCTGGCGCTGCGCCATGACCCCACGCACGCCGTTGGCCCATTCGAAATTCACTTCAATGTGGTCAAATGTGTTTCCGCCGGGATTTGGATTCTGGCGCCCACCCGTCGCCGTGCACCGGAGCGGCGGTTTGTCTTCCATGGCCCATAGCATTTTATCAACGCTGTGAACGGCTTGTTCGACAAATCCATCACCGGAGAGCCACGTGAAGTTGTACCAGTTGCGCAGTTGCCATTCGAGATCCGTAACACCCTCTTTACGCGTCTCAAGAGCCGGCATGGGTTTCACTGATCCGGTCAAATAAGTGTGATAGAGTCCACGCACCTCTCCAATGGCGCCGGCGTGGATTCGTCCAAACAGATCTCTCCGAGCTGCATCGAAACGCCAGCAGAAACCGGCGGTCACACTGAGCTGCTTTTCCTTAGCCCTGCGCGCAGCTTCAATTACAGCACGCACTCCCGCCGCATCGGTCGCCATCGGTTTTTCGCAGAAGATGTGTTTTCCCGCCTCAACTGCGGCGGCGAAGTGCAGAGGCCGGAAGCCTGGAGGCGTGGCCAGGAGCACGCAATCGATGTCGGAAGCAAGAACCTGCTTGTAGGCGTCCAGTCCAGTAAATTGGCGTTCTTTGGGCACGTCGACGCGGTCGGGAGTGCCGGCGTATTTGACGGTTAGTCCGCTGACCGCGGTTTCCACTTTTTCACCGAACACATCACCCACGGCTACAAGTTGAACGGTTGGGTCAACGGTAAGTGCGTCATTGGCAGCGCCTGTTCCGCGGCCTCCACAGCCGACTAATCCAAGGCGAATACGGTCCTTCTTATTTTGGGCATGCAGGATAGCGGGAAATGCCATCGCGCCAGCAGCTAGAGATGAGGCGCGCAGGAAATTGCGCCGAGAAAGGTCGAGTGGGGATACGATTGAATTCATGAGAGTAGCGAGACAAATTTCCCCTGTTAAATCACATTTTGATTCGTCCGTGGTGCCGAGTTCTGATACTTTTATGACATGAGCCGCCGCGCCATTCGCGAACAGATCCCGTGGAGTGCGGAGCAGGCTGTTTTTTGTGAACACATTCAGGGAGACGATTATGGGACGCCGTGGCATTTCCATCCCGAGATTGAATTCGCTCTGGTACGAAAAAGTGGGGGCTACCGTGTTGTCGGCGATCATGTGACGAATTTGCAGGCCGGCGACCTTGTGCTTATCGGAAGCGGTTTACCCCACGTATTTTACCATGACAGAGACAACGGGGCGGCGGACGCTCTGATCATCCAATTTAACGCCAGTTTTGCTGGCGAATCCCTGGTTAAACACCCTGATTTTCTGCCTATCCAACGCCTGTTTAAGAGAGCCGCGCGGGGTTTTCAAATCGTAGGCGCACTGCGCGAGGAGACCGCGCAGCAATTGGAGACGCTTCCTTCTTTGAGGGCGTTGCGAAGGATTGCAAAGCTGCTTGAGGTTTTAGACAATCTGGCTGCGGCAAAAGGGCTTGTGCCGTTATGCGCCCCCGGGTACGTGGCACCCATTGATTTACGGGATCAGGACAGGGTTGGGCGTGTCATGCAGTTCATCCACGCCCGGATTCGAAAAACGATCACGCGAAGGGAAGTCGCCGAGGTGGCAGCCTTGAGCGAAGGGGCTTTTAGTCGATTTTTTCGCAAATGTACGGGGCGGACATTGCCCATGTACTTGAATGAGATTCGCCTGGGGCGTGCAGCGCGTTTGTTGCTGGAAACAGAGCTTAGGGTCTCGGATGTGGCTTCAGAATGCGGCTTTACCAATCTATCCAATTTTAACCGTCGCTTTTTCGCCTGTAAACAGATGACGCCCCTGGTGTTCCGCGGAAAGGTTATAGGTTCTACCCAGGAATCTTAACTCGAGAGCCTGGGCGCGGGGAAGCGACGAACGCAGGTGGCGGATAATGACGCGCTGCATTGACCTTTGCTATTTCTGTTAAAGTCTGAGTGCTCCACGAAAAACTGTCTGTTCCATTGACGCTTGCCGCGCGCGGCCTCCAGCTTTGTGGAAAGCTGTGCGCGAGTTGGTTTTTGAGAGGCGCCTTTCAATTGACCCGGCCCCATCCGATCTCACTTGCCAGGAGGCAATGCGTTGTAAGCGCACTCGGCGAAAAAGAACTCCGCCATGTTAATCCGGCTATAATCGTAATGCTGTATGGCCTTGAGCACCGCCCCCCTTCCCCACTCTTCACCCGAGAGCGCGACGATGACCGCTCCAGCCAGCGGATTGCGCATCCAGGCACACTCGTAATGCTTACGGGGGCCGCGTTTCGCAAGGTCACCCGTCTCCGACAAGCGCTTCGCCTCAACCTGAGTCGGCTGGGGGAACCAACTGGAATAAACGGCCCGCCAATCGGCGCTGCCGAAGACTTTCTGGTCATCATTGTCGAACTTCACATGCGCCTCCACGGCGGGAAGCGCGTTTTTTGCATTCACCAACAGCCCTTTGCGGTAGGCGGCTTTTGTTCTCTCGTCCGTCTCGAGCCCGGCGAGTTTTGCCAACCCGGTTTGGCTCCCGACGTAAATCCAAAGCTGATACTCATCGATGTTCTTGATCGCCTCGCGATCCCTCGGATAACCCTCGGCGCAGATCTCGAGCCTCGTCTGGGCGGACTTCTCGGGACGCTCCCCGAGCGCCTCACGGTAACGCTCAAGCCATACGGCATCTCCGCTGATCTCGTGGGTGGCACGCAAAAGATAAAGATAACGCACCACATCGCGGAAAAGCTCCCCCTTGAACCCGCCGCGAAACTCCCCCTTGAACGCACCGTCACACGGCACGCGCCAGTCAGTTGATTCGAGCACTTCGGCGACCGCGCGCACCTTCGCCGCGATAACCACCCGCTCAGCAGCCGTCGGGATGTCGCTTTTAAAGTAGGCATGAAGACCGAGGAACCACGGCTGCATCTGATCATCGGAACTGAGCGGATAATGACACTTGCCGTCCGTACCGATGCCGCGTGCGACAAAGCCGGGAACGTCAGAGACCGAAGCACACTTCAGCAGACCCTGCGACAGCTTGCGCGCCTGTGCTTTGTCGGCGTCCACGCCTGAACGACGGGCGCGCTCGACCATCGCATTGAGATACATGCCAGTGAACATCGGGCCGTTCTCGATCGGACTCCACCAACCGATGGCGTTGGGCCTGCCCAAACGGCAATCATCCGGCGTCGGCAGCTCGCCCACAAAATCGCGCACGATCCCATGCTCGTCCACAAACCGACGCCAGGTCTCGGCATGCGCCTTCTCGATCGCCTCTGGAGGCGACGTCTCGACGGCCGATGAGACAGCGACACCTAGGACGAGGACGAAGAAAGACAGGTGCGACAGGGGTGTTTTCCGCATTGGACCCGAGCTTTCCCAGACCCTGTAAAGATAAGCAATCGCATTTTGCCCAGCCTCCACACAGCAACGACCGGGGGACAGACACTTTCCCCCGCCTTTTCGTGCCCAAAGGGAGGGTGCCCTCTGGCCCAAGCAAAAGGCCAGGCTCCCCCCTTATGTATAAACTCGCGGCCCCATCCCCACGCAAAATCCACCTCCGCGCTGGTTCACCGCCGGCGTCCCTGCTATGAATCCGCGCCTTCGTTTTCTCACCGCATGAACCTTTCCCTGAAATACAACGCCGACGGCCTCATCCCGGCCATCGTCCAGGACGCCTCCTCCGGCCGGGTCCTGATGATGGCGTGGATGAACTCCACCTCTCTCCAATCCACTCTGGAGTCCGGTCTGATGCATTACTGGAGCCGCTCCCGGCAGAAATTCTGGCTCAAAGGTGAAACCAGCGGCCACACCCAGCGCGTCCTCCGCTTCCACGTCGACTGCGATCTGGACACGCTCCTTTTTGAAGTCGAACAAACCGGCGGCGCCTGCCACACCGGCCACCAATCCTGCTTTTTCCAGGAAGTCGACCGGTCCGGCAACCCCCTTGAAGTCAAGGAAACGCCCGTCTTCAACGCCGCCGCCACCTACGCCGCCAAACCCTAGCCATGGCGCTCCCGCCCCTCTCTCCCTCCTTGGAAGTCTTTCGCGCCCTCGCCTCCCGTGGGAACCTGATCCCCGTCTGGACCGAACTACTCGCAGACACCGAAACCCCCGTATCCGCCTTCCAAAAGCTGGATGCCGGCGGGTACAGTTTTCTGCTCGAGTCCGCCGAAAACAGCGCTCAAGCCGGCCGCTACTCCTTCGTCGGCACCGAACCCCGCGTCATTCTTGAAACGCTCGGCCGCTCCGTGCGGCTCACTGAAGACGGCCACACCCGTGAATTCACCAGCACCTCCGATCCGCTGGCTGAACTGGAAAAACTCCTGGCCGCCTACCGTTGGGTCAAACCCGAGGGCCTCGACGCCGCCGGCACGCGTTTCTCCGGCGGGGCCGTGGGCTTCCTCTCCTACAACGCCGTCCGCTTTTTCGAGCCCTCCGTGGGCGAGCCCCAGCCCGACCCACTCGGCCTGCCCGAATCGCTTTTTTTCCTCACCGACGCCGTCCTCATTTTCGACCATTACACGCGCCGGATGCGTGTGCTCGTCAATGCACACGTGCCCTCCCCGGAGCAAGCCGACGCCGCCTACTCCGCTGCCGGAGAACGCGCTGCCGCAATCCTGACCAAGCTTTCCCAGCCCGCCCACCTGCCCCAGCTCCCCGTCCCATCTCAGCCAGTCGCCCCGGCGGAAGCCCGCTCAAACACTACGCCCGAAGAGTACAAAGCCATGGTGCGGGCCAGCCAGGAATACATCCACGCCGGGGATATTTTCCAAATCGTCCCCTCCCAGCGTTTTGAAACCACTTACGAAGGCGACGCGCTCACCCTCTACCGCACCCTGCGGGACGTGAACCCTTCGCCCTACATGTTCTGCCTCAAACTGGCAGGCCGCTTCTCCCTCGTCGGCTCCTCCCCCGAAGTCCACGTCCGCGCCACAAACGGCCACGTCGAAATCCGCCCCATCGCAGGCACCAAACGCAGAGGCGCCACACCCGCCGAAGACGACGCCAACGCCGCCGAATTACTCGCCGACCCCAAAGAGCGCGCCGAACACCTCATGCTCGTCGACCTCGCCCGCAACGATGTCGGCCGCATCTCGAAGTTCGGCTCCGTCAAAGTCACCGACTTCATGACGATCGAACGCTACAGCCACGTCATGCACATCGTCTCCCACGTCACCGGCGAACTGAGTCCCGACAAAACCTCCTTCGACGTCATGCGCGCCACCTTCCCCGCGGGCACCGTCAGCGGCTCGCCCAAAATCCGTGCCATGCAGCTCCTCAACCAGTTTGAAAAACACAAACGCGGCGTCTACGCCGGCGCTGTCGGTTACTTCGGCTTCGATGGCAACACCGACTCCTGCATCGCCCTGCGCACCGTTGTCCTCAAGGACGGGCACGCCTACGTTCAGACCGGCGCCGGCGTCGTGGCCGATTCCACGCCCGAAGGAGAGCACGAGGAATGCGTCAACAAAGCAATGGGCATGATGGCCGCAATCGCCCGGGCACGCTCCACCACACCCCTCAACCCCTGACATAACCGACTTATGCTTCTGGTGATAGACAACTACGATTCGTTCACCTACAACCTCGTCCAGTACTTCGGCGAGTTGGGGGCGGAGCTCCTTGTCAAACGCAACGACGAGGTGTCGATCGCCGAAATCGAGGCTCTCAAACCGGAGCGCATCTGCGTGTCGCCCGGCCCCTGCTCCCCCAAAGAAGCGGGCATCTCCAACGAGGTGATCCGCACCTTCGGCCCCCGGCTCCCTCTGTTTGGCGTGTGTTTGGGGCACCAGTGCATCGGCGACGTTTTCGGGGGCGAAGTCGTCCGCGCGGGCCGCCTCATGCATGGAAAGACGTCCCCGATACTGCACAAGGGCGAGGGCGTTTTCGCCGGCCTCCCAAACCCATTCGACGCCACCCGCTACCACTCGCTTTTAGTGCGCCGCGAATCTCTCCCCGATTGCCTCGAAATCACGGCGGAGACTGTAGAGGGCGAAATCATGGGACTGCGCCACAAGGAGTATCCGATCCACGGCGTGCAGTTTCACCCGGAATCGATCCTGACGGTGGAAGGTAAAAAGCTGCTTCAAAACTTCCTCCACGTTTAAAAGGCAGAAAGGCCCCGGATGGGCTGATCTTCCCCTCCGCAACCCACACGTCTGACCTTCACCGCCCCCTGTTTTTTGAGTCGGGGAGCCTCCCAAAATAGATCTACCGCCGTCCGCGACACTTTCTTTTACTCGCCGGCAATCGCCGCGAATTCCCTTTGCAGGCTGTTCTTGAGCGTTTCCTCGTTTTCACGCCGCGAGCCTGGTGTTCCCATCGAAGCCAGGATCGCTACCTGCTCCGCACCCCACGCCAAACTCACCGCCAACACCCCACGCCAAACTCACCGCCAACACCCCGGGATTGTGACGATTGGCGACATGCATTCCTCAGGACTGCCACCCGGGACTCCCGATAGATGGCAATGAAGATCCCAGATCATATCGTAACCAGTAGCAGGAGCGTTCCTGACGAGCCATTCATGAACATACCATACACTACGGTTTCACTGGGGGCTCGAATTCACGTACCGACACTGGCCGATGTCGCGGGATTTCAGCTTTAAAATCACCAAGACTTGACCAGTGCAGGCGTCGATCCAGATTCACTTCGGCGACAGCGACAGTGCCCCACTCATGTGCCTGCGCGAGACGAGTTCCGTCCTGAGCAAAAACAGCGGAGACCATCCAATCGCGTGAGACATCGGTGTGGGTGCTGCTCACGATATAGACGTGATTTTCGCAAGCCCGCGCCGCGCCTAGCAAGGGATTGCATCCCATCACTGGCCATGCAATCACCTCTGCGCCTCGGTTGCTGAGCTCGCGGGCGACTTCTGGGAAAAAGCCGTCGTAGCAAACCATCAGCCCTAATTTGCCAAAACGTGTCTGGAAGACTGGATACTCGTGGCCAGGGCTGACACCCGCTTCGATCTCCGTACGCGGCAGACATATTTTGCGATACTTACCTACAACTTTCCCATCGGGCCCAATAAGAACGGCGACATTGTAAATGAGGGGGCCGTCGCGCTCGACGAGTCCGGGGACGAGATACATGCGATGTTCTTTCGCAAGTGCGCCGAAAAATTCCGTAGACGGTCCGGGGATTGGTTCTGCAACATTCAGATACGTTGAACCTCTGCCGTATGTGAGGGTCTCGGGAAGAACCACGAGATCGGCTTTTTGTCGGGCGGCTTCGAGAATCATCGGCACATAGGCCCGCAGGCGCTCTTCCGATGTCTTCGCCTCATGCGGGACAAAATGAACTGTAGCGAGTCGCGCGATGCGGGGTGCTGGCGCTGGTACATTTATTAGTGAAACTTGGGCCCATTCTAAATGAGCGCGAGAAGCCCAACGAAACTCTAGTTCGACCACCGCCTGTTGTGCGCTAGACGGCACGTGATAGACATCGCTCACGGTCGTCCAGCCATAAGAATCCGTCTCACCGTCCATCGGATATTCTGGCTCAGCGCCGGGTTGCTTACCTGTCGCATAGGAGGCGCTTGATGGTTCATCATGTCGCACGGAATTACCTTTTGAATCACGCCACAAGACTCGGGCAACTCCAGCGCGCCGTGGTGATTCAGCGCCCGTGATTTTGCGCAGCACGCTAAATTGATAATACTCACCACCTTTGACTGGGAAGCTTTTCGTCCACCGTCCGACGAGTCCTTCACGAGAACCGGACTCAATAACAAAGCTGCCTTTTTGATCCGGTCCACCATCTGGATTATAGGAGAAATCAGGCATGATTTCAGCTCGCGGTGAGGCCGTGGTCCAACCGTCGGGCGCGAGTGAATTCTGCCCCATGACACCAACGGTCGTGAGCAACGTTAGAAAAAAAATCGGGAGAATCATGCAGCGGTGAGGGGAATGGTTAGAGAAATTAGAACCCCGGATTTTCCGTCGTGGCGGATATTCGGCAGGTATTGACGCCAGGTGTGAAAATCTCTGGGAATCTGTTGGGTCGAATGGGAGCCTAGAGGTCTGACTTGTCTGCCCCAGTGAAACGAGCGGGTTACACTCTCTCTATTTGCGGCTCATTTTTTTCAGGATGTTTTCCGTCATGCGTTGGACTCTGAAATCTGGGCCTTTGGGCTCAGTGTAAACTTTGGGTCGCACGTATCCCGGGGGTGCGCTGAGTCCGTCCGCCCACCAGCAGGTGCCCGCATTGAAGACAAAATTTGCTT
Source organism: Chthoniobacteraceae bacterium (assembly GCA_947479475.1). Classification (GTDB taxonomy): domain Bacteria; phylum Verrucomicrobiota; class Verrucomicrobiia; order Chthoniobacterales; family Chthoniobacteraceae; genus Chth-196. The sequence continues at coordinate 38,159 of CANJZW010000011.1, read as the reverse complement.
TAGGGCCTGGATAAACGGTGCCGGTGTGCACCCCGCCATTGGGTTTACCGGGAGCCGACTGGGTGGGCGCAGAAGCGACGATTTCCAGACCAGGAATTGGAGCGGGGTCGCCGTGCCATTCCCAGCCGATCAACCCTGGAATACCTTCTCCCTTTTTCATGCCGGTGCCTTGGTAGAGCCAGTGCTCCGGCAGCGAGCACACCCAGTCCGCACCTCCTGTCACTGGTCCTGTGCTATGCGCGCCAACCAGCTCATTGGCGTATGGACGTTCGTGCGGGAGAGAGGCCATGTGTTGGAACTCGCGCGTTCCTCCGGGAGGCCCAAACACACCGACCCGCTCGATGGCCGCCAGCTTTTTATCATAAACAACCCGACCGCAAACCGCATTGCCGGAGAAGAATCCCAGGTTAACGCCTGCGGCAAGTGCGGCCTGAACATTCCGAAACATTTCGATGGTCCAATACTCGTCGTGCCCAATGGAGAGAAACCCCTTCGCACGCTGGATTCCGACGGGATCGCTATGCGTGTCGAGGTTGGAAATGTAGGAGACGTCGTAGCCGTGTTCTTCGAGCCAAAACGCGAATGGAAACTCCCACAAAAACCATTCGCCAGAACCTGTGGATAGCGGGGCGTCAAAGATTTGCCGGTACTTGCCGTAGGGCCTTTCAAAACTTACATGAACGCCACCGCCCCAATACCATTCATTGGCACCATCATCGTAGAGTGAAAACGTTGAGGGCCACCGGTTGTAAGCCTGCCAGGTAAAGTCGCTGCATTGAAAAAGAAAGTCTGCCTTGCGCGCGTCTTTCACCACAAAAATGATATAGCTCTGAGGACCATTATCCCCGGCGCTTAGCTTGCAGAGATAGACCCCGCTCACCGCGTCTGCAGGCACCGTCCATTCCGCACCCGCCGGCCATCCGCAGAGCCGCACCCGTTTCTCGCCCATCGTTGCCTCGGGTTGTGCCCCCCCCTCGAAAGGCCCCAATTTTGCCAGCAAACGGCCTCCATCTCCGCCGTACCACCCCATTCGGTACACTTCCATAGACCAAGGTGACGCGGGATGTGTACTCACATGAAAACGCACAGTCTCTCCAGCCTTCACGCTGGGAGAGGAAGCGTAGCCTTCAATCCCTGAACACCTAATCTTTGTGCCTGTATCCAAGCGGGGTCGCTCTAACTGCCAGCGACGCGTTCCAGGGCGTTTGTTTTCAAGCACGATTGGATTGTCAGAAGATTCGGCTCTCCCTACGAGTGAACCTAAACCGAAGCCTGCAAGAGCCTGTATAGTGTGGCGGCGTGTGATCATTCTTAGCGGAGGGTAAGGAGATAGGCCACGAGGTCAGCCAGTTCTTCAGGAGAGAGAAGGCCATCAAAGCCCGGCGGCATGAGTGACATCGAGCCTTCCGTAATGGCGATGACTTCACTCCTGGGCACCTTTGTTTCTGTGGTTGGCCCCGATGCCAAGCGCAGTGAGTCGGGTGTTTCATCTCGGATGATGCCGTAATGCTGCTCCCCTGAACGCAGCCTGATGAGCACCGGCTCGTAACTGCGCACATAACTGCTGCTGGGAAAAATGATGGCTTCCAGGAGGTCTGTGGCAGTCCGAATCGCCCCAACCTTCGTAAGGTCCGGCCCCAAGACCCCGCCCGCCTGTGCGACGGCGTGGCAGGTCGTGCACAAAGCGCGTGGGCTTTTGAATAACTCAGCTCCGCGACTGGCGTTGCCGCCTTTCATCAAGGCGAGCAGCTCATGTAATCTGGCGAACTGTTGCTGGCGCAAAACTGGATCGCCAGAAGCCGATGGAGTCACAAGAGGCAACGCAGGAACCGAAAGCGGCTGCGGGACTGCTATCATTGCGAGGGCTGTTTGAGCCACTTTCTCGGAAACCCCTTCTTTCCCTGTGGCGGCGGCAGATATTGCAGCGGCATCGCCAATTTCGTAAAGGGCGTACGCTGTGGAATGAAAACCGAAACGCTCGCTCGGAGTGCTTTCGAGCAGAGCGGGAATCGATCCCTTGTCGCCGATGCGTCCAAGTGCTTCCGCCCCGCTCCGCGCTAAACTCAGATCCTTTGACTTGAGCAGTACACGAAGTCCGGGGACGGAGGCTGGATCACGCCAAAGCCCGCTGCCATAAGCCGCGAGTGTCTGAACCTCGAGCTCGCTATCAGCAAGGGCTCCGCGGACTGCCGTTCTGGCTTCCGCACTGTTTATTCTGATTAACGTCCACAAAGCATTCAATCGGCCCTGGAGGGACGTTTTCTGCACGAGTGACTCCATTGCTGCGCTGACTTCCCCTCTTTTTGCCAGTAACCCGACAGCGCGCGCTGACACCTCATGGCGTGCGTCCAATAAACGCAACGCAAGATCTCCGGCAGGCGCATTAGCCCACTCCAACTTCGCGCCGCGGGGATCCATCGGGCGCTTTGCCTCTTTACGCGAGATCCTGTAAATTCCGCCCAGCACTTCAGGTTTGAGATCTTTGGAAGTCGGGCAACAGATTTTATACCAACCGCCTGTGTCTGCTACCAAAACACTCCCGTCGGCATCTTCAATCACTTCCGTGGGGTGAAAGTCAGGGTCTTCGGAAGTAATCAGGTCCTGGTCTAACGTGCGGAAAGTCGCGCCCTCGGGCACGAGTTTGTGGCTGGAAACTTTCCGGAGGTTAAACTGCGCGCAGAGCAAACTGCCCTGCAAACCAAGTGCATTGCCTCTTAATAATTCAAGCCCGCAGGCTGCGGCAGGGCCGAGTTGAGTCATCACGGGCATCAAATCCCCCGTGCGCGGATGGCCCTCCAGCACGCCATGCTCTTTGCCCCAGACACCGCCGTAAAGCGCATGCAAAATACCGTCGCGCAAACCTCCTCCTGGCTTAACAAAAAATGTGCCGCTCAAAAAACGTTCCCCCGTCCGTGAAAACACAACGTCCACCGGATTATCCATCCCACCTGTCATGACCATATCCCGGCCGCTTCCATCGGGGCGGGCTCGGAATAAGTGCGAGGCACGCGTCACTAAATTGCGCCCATTGGCAAGCGCATGCCGTTGCTCGGCAAAGGCCCCTTTGCACCAATAGATGTATCCATCGGGACCGGCATAAGGCCCGTGCAAATCATTGGCGCATCCCGTCACCGTTCCGCCGTCAAACCAGACTTCGCGTTTGTCCGCAACCCCATCGCCGTCCGTATCTGTGAATTTCCAGATTACCGGCGGAGCGGCCACGTAGAGGGAACCGTCCAACCACATGGCGCCCTCTGGAAAAGAAAGATGGTCTGCAAAGACTGTCTGGTGGTCAAAACGACCGTCACCATCCTTATCCACAAGCCGAAGAATTCTATGGGTCGGATTCTTGAGCTGTTGCACTGGACGCTCGTTGGAGCCCGAGGAATCCGTGACATATAGCGCGCCTGTTTCGTCAAACGCCATGTTCACCGGACGCTCCACCAAAGGAGAAGTGGCTACCTGTTCTACGACATACTCGTCTGGAACCCTCACGGCCAGGCTTCCAAACTTAAATTCCCCGGCAAAACAGCCCATGCTAAGGACTGTTGTAAAAAACAGGGACCCAAAGAGCGCTGGTTGCGTGCCCCAGGATTTAAAGACGGGCTGGCCTGGCCTAAAGAAATTCATGGGGGGGGTGGAACGCGTCATATTCCCGGCGGACCATACGAGCCACAAAGATTTTGACGGTCTTTGCTCTACGCGCTTTGTGTCTCTTTTCCAAGACCTTTTACTAGATCCCAAAGCTTACAAACATTAACGGGAAGCAGTTTAGTGAGGAAAAATCTTTGCTTACGGAGGCGTAGGAACGAGGCACTTTTTTATCCCCTGCGTAGCTTTCTCCGTTTCCCGGAAGTCTTTTTCGCCTTTTCCTAACGGTTAACGAGGGCCTCCGTGAACTCCTCCTTGCACGGAGGCAGAACAAAACGTTGCGCGGATTAACTCGGACATTTTTTTAACGAAAACAGACGCTACTCATGCGATATTCCCGAGTGTGCGGCCCAGTAACCCTCGCGCGTGTGGCTTGCCGAGAGGGCGTCAGGCGCTCATGCTTCACCCCTCACCCACCCACCTTATCCACCCATGTCTGTCCTTGTTGTTGGTTCCATCGCTCTTGATACCGTCAAAACCCCCGTTGCAGAACACGCCGATTTGCTCGGCGGTTCCGCCAGTTATGCAGCCGTAAGCGCCAGCTTCTTCGCCCCGGTGAAACTCGTGGGAGTGGTTGGCGACGATTTTCCCCGCGCGCATCTCGATTTTCTAACGCAACGCAAAATCGACCTTTCCGGACTCCAGCAAGTCGCGGGAAAAACCTTCCGCTGGTCGGGTGAATACATGGTCGACATGAACACCCGCGAAACGCGTTCTGTTGAACTGAACGTCTTCGAACACTTTACGCCCACCCTCAACGCCTCGCACAACACCAGCCCCATCGTTCTGCTCGCCAACATCGCGCCCTCCCTCCAGAGCCACGTCCTCGACCAAATGAACCGCCCCCAGTTCACGGTCGCTGACACCATGGACCTTTGGATCAACATCGCCCGCGGAGATCTCGAGGCCCTCCTCAAGCGCGTCGACATGCTCATCCTCAACGATGGTGAAGCGCGCTTGTTCACCGGCGAAAACAATCTTATCAAAGCAGGCCATCAAATCCGGTCGATGGGCCCGCGCTACGTCGCCATCAAGAAGGGTGAACACGGCTGCCTGCTCTTCGGAGAAAACGAATTTTTCTCCTGCCCCGCCTTCCCTCTGGAAACCATCCACGACCCCACAGGCGCGGGCGACACGTTCGCGGGCGGCCTGGCAGGCCACTTGGCGGCCCACGTCACTGGCACGGTAACCTTCGCCGACCTGCGGCACGCCGTCGTTTACGGCAGCGTCCTGGCCAGCTTCAACGTCGAAGCCTTCAGCCTCGAACGTCTGCGCTCCCTCCAGTCCGCTGAAATCACGACCCGCTACGAGGCCTTCCGGGCGCTCAGTCAGTTTGAGGCAACCAAGTGAGTACCGTCCTGCGGGTCTTCCGCTATCTGCGCCGGTATCCCGGATGGGCTGCCGGCACCCTCGGGTGCGCGCTGCTTTCCACGGCGCTTGTGATCGTTTTCCCGAAGGTCACGCAAATCATCGTGGATGAAGTCAGCGCGGGCCGCGGGGAGCGGATCTGGCCCCTAGTGGGCTGGGCGCTTCTAGCCTTCGTTGCCCGCGACTTGCTCAACTCCCTTCGCATCATCTGCAACAACACCTTTGAACAGAAGGTGATTTTTGATCTGCGCAGTGATCTTTACTCGCACATTCAGCGCCTCCCTTTGCGCTGGTTCGACAATCGTGCCACCGGCGACCTGATGACCCGCGTGATGGAGGACGTCAACGCCGTGGAGCGCGTTCTCATCGACGGCATTGAGCAGGGCGCCGTCGCTGTTCTGCAGATCATCATCGTGGCCGGCATGTTGTTCAGCTATCACCCTGCCCTCGCCTGGTGGTCGTTTACCCCCATTCCCCTGCTCGCAGGCGGCGCGCTTGCATACACCTTCACCGCAAAACTCCGGTACCGAGGCCAGCGGAAGGCCTCCTCTGCGATGAACTCCATGCTGCACGACAATCTCGCGGGCATCCGGCAGATCAAGACCTACGTTCGTGAAGAGGAACAACACGCGCGCTTCAACGAGGCAAGCAGCCAACTGCAGAAAGCCACGCTGGTGGTGATGCGCGTCTGGGCCGTCTACAATCCGTCTATGGCGCTGCTCGCCTCTCTGGGCCTCGTGGTGGTCGTGGCTTTTGGAGCCCAGGCCGTCCTCAAGCACGAAATGAGCGTGGGCGACCTCACCAGTTTCCTGCTTCTCACCGGCTTTTTGTACGACCCCATCAGCAGACTCCACCAGCTCAACCAGATCCTCCAAGCCGGCCGCGCCGCCGGAGAGCGCGTTTTTGAAATCCTGGACGAACCGGTCGAGTGTGATGAAAACGGGAATCCCTCTCTTTCCACTGCAACCATCAAGGGTAAGGTGGAATTTCGGGGCGTCGGTTTCCGATACCGCTCCGAGATCCCCGTCCTCAACGATATCAACCTCGAGGCCTCCCCCGGCGAAACGGTGGCCTTGGTGGGCGAAACAGGGGCTGGCAAGTCCACGCTTGTGCAGATGTTGATCCGCTTTTACGAAAACGACAGCGGCGCTGTTTTGCTCGATGGCATCCCGATCCGTGAATTTCCCCGGGCCAAACTGCGCGACGCTGTGGGTTTGGTAACGCAGGAAAGTTTTCTCTTCAACGGCACGCTCCGCGAGAACCTGCTGTTTGGAAAACCCAATGCCACCCCGCAAGAGATCCGCTTGGTGCTGGAAACTGCGAATGCCGACGCCTTCATTGCGCGTTTACCGGAAGGCCTCGACACGCTCGTGGGAGAGCGCGGCGTCAAACTCAGCGTTGGCGAGAAGCAGCGCATCGCGATTGCGCGGATGCTTTTAAAAGACCCGCCTGTGCTGATTTTAGACGAGGCGACCGCAAGCGTCGACACCGAGACGGAGCGCCAAATCCAACAGGCGCTCGAGAGGCTCATGCAGCGGCGCACGTGTTTTGTCATCGCCCACCGGCTTTCCACCGTCCACAACGCCAACCAGATTCTGGTTCTGGACCGTGGCGCCATCGTGGAACGCGGCCGGCACGACGAACTCATTGCGCTCAACGGCATTTACACAAAGCTTTGCCGCAACAGCGAGCTGCGGTGAAGTTAGGTTTTTATGGAGAATTTCGACGTCCTTGTGGTTGGCGGGGGAGCCGCCGGTTATTTCGCTGCCATTACCGCCGCCCAAACACGGCCCGGCTGCCGCGTGTTGCTTGCAGAACGCGGCGCACAACCCCTCTCCAAGGTGCGCATCTCCGGCGGCGGCCGCTGCAACGTGACGCACGCCTGCTTTGAAACGCGCGCCCTTTCGACCCGGTATCCACGCGGGGCGCGCGCCCTGCTTTCGGCCTTCTCGCGGTTCCAGCCTTCCGACACGGTCCAGTGGTTTGAAAGCCGCGGGGTGGCGTTGAAAACAGAAGCGGACGGACGCATGTTTCCCACAACGGACCGTTCCGAGTCCATTATTGAATGCCTCGAACGCGAAGCCTCGGCGTCCGGCGTTCAGGTGCGTGTGCGCTGCGGTGCGGAAGAGCTTCGCGCATCGCCGGACGGGAGCTGGGAGGTGCTCCTTTCGGGGCCCCGGGGAGGGACTGTCCGGGCAGGCAGGGTCTTAATTGCCACGGGCGGGTGGCGCGACGGCACTCTGGCTTCCCTGCTCGAAAAGCTTGGGCACGAAATTATTGCGCCAGTCCCATCGCTGTTCACATTCCACATCAACGACGGCTGGGTGCGTGAACTTTCCGGTCTGGCCGTGGCCCAGGCTGAAGTCAGCATTCACGGGAGTGCCTTGAGGGAAAAGGGGCCGGTTTTGTTCACGCACTGGGGCTTGAGCGGTCCCGCGATTTTGAGGCTGTCGGCCTGGGGAGCGCGGGAACTCCAGGAGAGGGACTATCACTTTCCCCTGCGCGTGCGCTGGTGCGGGGAACGGAGCGAGCCGCAGTTGCTGGAAATGTTTCAGGAAATGCGCCTGCAACACCCCGGCAAAGCCGTGACCAACACGCCCCTCTTTGCTCTACCCTCGCGACTTTGGGAAAGACTGGTCGCCGCCGCCGGGATCTTTGGGGAGGAACGCTGGAACCGGCTGACAAAACAGGCGGCCCTCGGGCTGGCCGACAAACTGTTGCGCACGGAACTCCAGGTCACCGGCAAAAGCATGCACAAGGACGAATTTGTCACCTGCGGCGGAGTGAGCCTCAAGCAGGTTGATTTCAAAACGATGGAAAGCCGCGTTTGTCCCGGGCTGCACTTCGCGGGAGAGGTGCTTGATCTCGACGGAATCACGGGCGGCTTCAATTTCCAGGCAGCCTGGACCACGGGATGGCTCGCCGGGCAGGCGATGGCCCGGGGTACAGCGTCCTGAAAAGCAGGCCACCAGAGGCAACTAAAGTGTTTTCGCTGATACGCTTAAGTCAGCTCGCTATCGTCCCTGCGCTCCAGGCGCATGAGCTGTTTTTTCACCGTCTCGACGTGTTTGGTCAGCTCAAAGAGCGCCTTGAAAATCTCCGCTTGGGTCGGGGCGTCTTGCAGCGCCGGTGCCAGCGGATGCATTCGCGTGATAACGGCAGACAGTTGATTGCACTCGGCGCGGAGTTGCTGGATGGCTTCATTTCGTTCCATACGCCATTCTCTGTGCAGGGCGGCACTTGCTGCAAGCTCCTCCGCCGTTGCGCACCTGCGCGGGTGTGCTAGGATCCCGTTTCCCTTTTTTAGGTCTATGCCGAATTACGATTACACCTGCGAGAAATGTCACAAGACGTTCGAGTTCTTCCAGTCCATGAAAGACGAGCCTCTCAAGACTTGTCCGCAGTCCGCCTGCTGCCAAAAAACGTGGGGCAAAGGCAAGGTCAAGCGCCAGATAGGAACTGGAGCCGGATTGATTTTCAAGGGGTCCGGCTTTTATATCACGGACTACCGGTCCGAGAATTATAAGTCTGGCGCCAAGAGCGATACAAAGAGCGCCGAAGCAGCCCCTGCGAAAGCTGAGACTTCAAAAACTGAGACGCCCAAAGCCAGCCCCCCAGCCAAAAGCGAGGCGCCCAAGGGTGGCAAGTCCAAGCCGAAGTCCTCCGAGTAAGCCCATGGCTGCACGCCCCCCGCGCAGTTCGAGTTCTCCGGCAAAAACCGCCGGCAAGGCCTCCGCCCAAAGCGCCCCGTCCGGGCCCTTTTGGACGCCCGGCCTGCAGCGCTCGCTCATTGCGGCCCTTGTTCTGGCCCCGTTGCTTGCGCTCGCCATCCAGCTTGCACGGGCGCCGGACGCCCCGCCGGCAGCCGTTTCACTGGTGAAACCGCGTACGCTGGGTCCGCTCGTCTCCGGTTCCATCGCTACTCCACAGCCGACAACGCTCGAGTTTAGTCTGGAGGAAATAAACACCCACCTGGGGCAGGTGCTTCCGCCCGCTCCAAAAAAAGACGGCACCTGGGCCTTCGAAAAAGCTTCCCTGCGCCTCGAACCCGAGAAGGCTATTTTACAAACGGTGTACCGCTGGCACGGTCTGGCGCTGCACTTGCATGTCAATTACGCAGTCAGTTTGCAGGCCGGCAAACTGCAGTTGCGCCCCTTTACCGCAAGCTTTGGGCGGGTCAACCTGGGGATGTACTGGATCCGTAAAATCGAGGAAAACGTACTACGCAAGCTTCTGCCTTCGTTGAAGAAAGAGCAAGTTTTGCTGAACCGCCTGGAGGCGCTCAGGATTGAGCCCGGCCGCGTTTTCCTCAAGGTGCGCCCCTCCGTCTCTCCGGTCGGCAGCTAGGATCCTTGCCGAATCGGTTGGCCAGAAGATGGCACGACCCGCTATCAACCCACCATGCTCAGGCTTCTTTTTCTCGGTGATATCGTTGGCGAACCCGGCCGCAAGGCGGTGATTGATTCAATCCCGTGGTTCAAACAGGAGCGGGGAGTGGACTTCATCGTCGCCAACGGGGAGAACTCTGCGGGAGGCCGTGGCATCAGCCCAAAAATCAGCGTCGATCTACTGCGTGCCGGTGTCGCGGTGATCACGACCGGCGACCATGTGTGGGACCAGAAGGACCTGCTTCCCTACCTTCCCACCGAACCCCGCCTGCTACGGCCCTTGAACTACCCCGCAGGAACTGTAGGACACGGTTCCATCGTGCTGGATACCGCCAAAGGCAAGGTGGGCGTCATTAACATTCAGGGCCGCACCTTCATGCAGCCGCCCTTGGAAAACCCGTTCCGGGTCATCCAAGCCGAGGTGGAGCGGATGAGGGAAGAGACGCACGTCATCTTCGTCGATGTTCATGCTGAGACGACCAGCGAAAAAATCGCCATGGGCCGCTTCCTAGACGGCAAGGTTTCCGGAGTTGTCGGCACACACACTCACACTCAAACCGCTGACGAACAAATCTTCCCTGGCGGCACCGCGTTCCTTTGCGATGCGGGAATGTGCGGCCCCATCGACAGCATTTTGGGACGCGACATTGATGCCATTTTAAAGCGCTTCCTCACCAGCATGCCCGTGAGTTTCCCCGTGGCGCGCGGCCCAGTCGTGCTGCATGGGGCGATGATCGACATCGACGAAACAACAGGCCGCGCGGTGCACATCGAAAGGGTCGCGCACCGCGTGGAACAGAGCGGCGCGTAAGGAACGAAGCGGAAGCAACGGGTGAACGAGGGGGCGCATTAAAAACGAGGCCGCACCTCAAGAAGGAGGCGGAGTCTCGTCAGTTTTTCCACTCAAACCGAATGGGAGGCGGCGTCGGACCGATGGGCTTCATCTGCTCCATAAGCTCTTCTTCCGGAGTCAACTGCACATTCAGAGGTTGCGCCTTTGGAATCTTGGGACGGAACCCGCCCCGTTGCAACTCGGGTCCGGCTGGATTCGCCGCGTCTGCGAGATTTGCCTCTCCCGATTTCGCCGGTGTGAGATTCACGGCGTTGGGGGGCGCCGATTTAAGGCGGTCCGCCGCCTTGCTGCTCACCGCCCTCGAACTCGCGCCCTCGGGCGAAGGCGCGGAAGCCGTCCCGCTCACCGATTGGTTTTGGGTCGAGGCAACGCTCTTGGGAGCGTTCGTGCCAACGCTCTTGGGAGCGTTCGTGGCAACGCTCTTGGGAGCGTTCGTGGCAACGCTCTTGGGAGCGTTCGCGCCAACCCTCGCGGCGGCGACGATTGACACGCCGGAGGGGGGGCTCGGCACCGTCGCTGAAACGGGCATCTCCGTGGGGGACGATCCCGCAACACGCTCTTCCTGAGTGGAACTAGGCAACGGCGGAGGCAACGGCGGAGGTAAGGAAACCGGCTCGAGTTCCGAATTCGGGACCGGGCCGCGGAGGAGGGGGAGAAGCGCCACGGGGATAAAGAGGAGGCCGTTGAGGGCGATGAACGGTGCGACTTCGCCCCACGGGGGGGCCAGGCCTCCACCGGACCCGCCAATTAGAGCAAAGCAGGCGGCGCTGCGGGTGAAGGAGTCCGCCAACGTGGGCGCCGCGCCCCCTTGTTGGAGGACGATTGCCCAGGCTCCGATCTGAATGGCCGCGAGGAGGAGGAGTTTCCAGAGAAGCAGGAGACGGTCCGCCCCAGCGCGCCCTGAGCGCGCAGGGGAAAAGAGGGCGCCCAGGGAAAGATTGGCCGTGAGTAAAAGCAGCCCCAAGACGAATAGGTTCGAGGAATTCATGGGTGTAGTTCCCTCCAAACGTCTCCCATCTTCATTAGTAATCAAGGAGAGATGGCATGAAAGAGCAGCGACTGAAACCAGCCGCCCCCTCCTGCAGCCCGTTCCGACTGATTGAAAAGTGGCGAAATGAACGCTGCCAAGGCGGAATCTAGCCACCATAAATAACACAAAAAGCCTCACATTTAGCTGCCGTCGGGATTGTCCCTTGGCATACCGTCGGTCTTTTACCGTTTTTTCCCATGACCCTTCTCCGTCCCCTCCTCTTTTCAGGCCTGTTAGCCACCGCTGCCAGCCTCCTCGGAGTTCCCTCGCCACTGCAGGCGCAGGAACCGGTGGAAATCACTCTTAAGACGCTCACCGCGCAGATGAAGTTCGAGCTGAACGAAATCATCGTCAGCCCGGGGGCGAAGGTGAAGCTCACCTTTGAGAATCCCGACGACATGCCCCACAACATCGTCTTCTGCCAACCCGGTACAGACGTCGTGCAGCTCGTGATGAAAATGCTCGAGAAGCCAGAGGAGGCCATGAAGAACAACTTCCTGCCAGAGGATCCCAAAGTCTGGCTCAAGTCCCGCCTGCTCAACCCGCACGAAAAGCAGGTCATCGAGTTTACAGCGCCCTCCAAACCGGGCAATTACCCCTACGTATGCAGCTTTCCCGGTCACGCCGCGACGATGCAGGGCGTGCTCCGCGTGCTTGGGGAAGGGCCAAAACTTCAGGACCTCAAATTTGCTCTCTACCACGGCGACTGGAAAAATCTCCCCGACTTTTCCACCCTCACCCCTCACCGCACGGGGGATGTGCCGGGCAACCTCGTCCAGCTCAACTTCGACGACTACAAAAACCAGTACGGTCTGGTTTTCACCGGCAAACTGAACGTCCCCGCCAATGCGGAATACACCTTCTACTGCGCCAGCGACGACGGCTGCCGCATCACGATTGGGGATGAGCGGGTCTTAAACAATGATGGCATTCATCCCGCCTCTCTGAAGGAGTCCAAAAAGAAACTCAAAAAGGGCGAATATCCGGTCCGGATTGAATACTTTCAGGCGGCCGGAGGTGCCGAGCTGTATGTGGGTTGGAAAAGCGATGCTTTCGACACGACGGCTCTCTCAAGCTGGACGCCGCCGAACTGGAAAAAAGGGGTGGAACAAAAGACGAACGAGTTCGTCGGCCTGCCGCTTGAACCCAAGGACGGGCCGATCATTTACCGCAACTTCATCGCCGGGACAGGGAACCGCGGCATCGGCGTCGGGTTTCCCGGCGGCTTGAATTTCGCCTGGAGCGCGGAAACCATGAACTTCTCCATGGCCTGGAAGGGCGCCTTTATCGACGCAGCCCGGCATTGGAAAAACCGGGGCGGCGGCCATCAACCCCCGGCGGGTTTTGATGTGGTGCGGCCCTCGGACATGACGCCCCCCTTCGCCGTGTTGGATGCTCCAGAGACGGCGTGGCCGTCCTTTGTGGCGGACCAGCCCCTCGAAGGGTATGCGTGGAAGGGCTATCAGCTCGACGCCAAGGGGGTACCCACCTTTAATTACACTTGGAAGGGCGTGGAGGTGGAGGACCGCCTCGAATCCAAGGGCGACTTCAAGAGCGGGGGAACGTTGATACGCACGCTCACCCTCAAGGGCCAGATCCCTGCGAAGGCCTTCCTGCTGCTCTCGCAAAAATCGAAACTGACGCCTGCGGGCAAAGGCTTCGCCGTGCAGGGTGAAAAACTCAACCTGGCGGGTACGAATTACCCAAACCAGCTCCTGATCCAGGCGGAGGGCGCCACCGTCGCGGGTGACGCGCTGCTCGTGCCCGCGCGCAAACAAATCCAGATCACCTACGCCTGGCCCGAGTCGCATCCCGCCAACCACGCCCCCCTCGCCCAGTAACCAGCCCTTACGTTTTACCATGAAAGCGCAACGCCTTCTCCTTTCTGTTCTCCTCGGAACCCTCCCCTCCACCTCCGCCCTGCTCTCCGTCGCGCGGGCGGAAGCGCCGGACCCCACGGAGGCCGAGTACTACAAGATCACCACCTTCCCGACCCCTCCCGGGACAGCCCTGGAGGTGAGTTCGGTGGAGTTCCTTCCCGACGGTAGGGTCGCCATGGGCACCCGCCGGGGCGAGGTGTGGATTGCCTCCAACGCCCAAAACGCGACCAACACGGGGGTTTGGAATCCGAAAGAAATGAAGTTTGAAGCCGACCCGGCGGCAGAGGCCAAAAACAGTGTGACCTACCAGCGTTTCGCCGAAGGGCAGCACGAGATCCTCGGGCTCGCGACCAAGGACGGCTGGTTGTACGCGACCAACCGGTACGAAGTGCTTCGCATGAAGGACGAGACCGGCGCGGGCAAGGCGACCCGGTTTGAAACGGTCTGCGACAAGTGGGGGGTCAGCGGCGACTACCACGAGTACTCCTTCGGGTCGCGTTTTGACAAAAACGGGGACCTCTGGGTGCTCGCCTGCCTCACCGGTTCTTTCTCCAGCAAAACCCCTTTCCGAGGCTGGGCACTGCGCGTCAAACCCGACGGTACGATGGTCCCCACCTGCAGCGGCGTGCGTTCCCCGGGGGGCGTGGGATTTGACGCCGACGGCGAGGTTTATTACACCGACAACCAGGGGCCTTGGCACGGGGCATGCACCCTCCAGCACCTCATCCCGGGCAGCTTCCAGGGGCATCCCGGGGGGAACCAGTGGTATGATTTGGCGCCTAACATGGGGCCGCGTCCGGTGGAACCGAACGACGTCAGCCGGATGGTCATCGAGCGCGAACGGGTGAAGGAACTGGTGCCGCCGGCGGTGTACATGGTGTACGGCCCGGGAAAGATCGGCAACTCCTCCACGGCCGTGGTGTGCGACCTGAGCGGGGGCAAGTTCGGGCCGTTTGCGAAGCAGCTTTTCATCCCCGACCAGAGTCATTCCAACATCTCCCGCGTCTATCTGGAAACGGTCAATGGCGTCAAACAGGGGGTTGTTTTCCCCTTTTTAAAGGGACTGCGCTCCGGCCCGATCGGCGCCCGCATGGGTAGCGACGGAAAATTTTTCGTCGGCGGCTCAGACCGCGGTTGGGGCGCCAAGGGGGGACAACCCTTCGCCTTTGAGCGCGTGGACTGGACGGGGAAAGTCCCGTTTGAGGTCCATGAAATGCGCGCCAAACCCGATGGGTTCGAGCTGACCTTCACTGAACCGGTGGATCCCGTGACGGCTGGGAATCCCGCCAGTTATTCGGCCCGCGAATTTACGTACATTTATCAGGCGAAGTACGGGAGTCCGGAGGTCGATGATGTCTGGCCAAAGATTGAGAAGGCGGAGGTGGCGAAGGATGGAAAATCGGTCCGCCTGAAGTTTGACGTGCTGACCAAGGGACACATCCATGAGCTTCATCTGGACGGCGTGCGTTCGGCCAAGGGCGGCGCGGTGGTGCATCCCGTGGCTTACTACACGCTGAACGAGATTCCTGGGAAGTAGGCGGGGGCGGGGGGGACGGAGGGAAGCCGCGGCCTGCTGGGCGGCAACTTTGGCAACTTTGGCGCTTAGCTTGTGGGGCGCTTGGTTTGCTCTCTGGCGGCGCACTTCAACCTCTCTTTTTTACCAACTTTTCGAACGCACAGCCCTTGTGTCGCACGTTAAAATGAGCTAGATTGCTTGTGTCCTTCGGAAGCGTCCTTTTTATGACTGTTTTCCTCCTATTCGCGGCGACTCTTTCCCTTTCGCTTTGGGCAATGTGGCGGGTAAAATCGGTTTACAACCACTACAGCCTCATCCCGGCTTCCTCCGGGGCCACTGGCGCCGCCGTGGCGGATTCCATCCTCAGGAGGGCCGGTATTTTCGATGTCGAAATCCTCGAGTTTGATGAAAACCTGGGAGATCACTACGACCCCGGCCAGAAGCGACTTGTCCTCTCCTCCCAGAACTTCCACGGCAACTCCCTGGCCGCCATCGGTGTCGCCGCCCACGAATGCGGGCACGCCATCCAGCACAAACTCGCGTACGCGCCCCTGCAGTGGCGCATGGCGGCCGTCGGCGTCACTACGATTGCAAACCAGATCCTGCTTTGGATCCCGCTCATCGGGGTCTTCAGCGGCTTGGTGCGTCCCAGGGCGGCGGCGTGGATCATGGCCGTGGCGTGGGGCGTGATCATGGCTTTCAATCTGGTCACCCTCCCCGTGGAATTCGACGCCTCCAACCGGGCCAAGCGCATTCTCGCAGACATGGGCTACGTGGGGACGCCCGGAGAAATGGAAGGCGTATGCAAGACGTTGGACGCGGCAGGTTGGACGTATGTGGCGGCGTTTGTGAGCTCGCTGGGGTGGTTCCTCTACCATCTGCTACCCCTGCTCGGGGGCCGCAGAGACGACTGAGGGCGCAGGGGTTCGTGGTTCGTGGTTCGTTGTTCGTGGTTCGTGGTTCGTGGTTCGTGGTTCGTTGTTCGTAGTTCGTAGTTCGTAGTTCGTAGTTCGTAGTTCGTAGTTCGTGGTTCGTGGTTCGTAGTTCAGGCAGGGAGGCGGTAGAGGCGGATTGGAGCCGGCGGGCGGCAATTCCGGAGGATTTTTCGGCGGGACGCTTGGGTGCGGGCGTTGGGAATACGAAAGAGACTTGCCAATCTGCCTTTGAACCCATACCAGTTCTATCTACTTAAGAAGCAACCGCGCATGACTCTCACCAAAAAAGGCGAATATGCCCTCCGGGCCATGATCCAACTCGGTATTGCCAAATCCCTTGGCAAAGCCCTCGTGCCCGTCTCCGAACTGGCTGAGAGCAACCGGCTGCCCCTGAAATTTGTCGAACGCATCCTCCTCGAACTACGGGAGGCGGGTTATGTGGAAACGCAGCGCGGAAAACTGGGCGGCTACCAAATCGCCAAATCCATGCACGAGATCAAAATGGGGGAATTGGTTCGCCTTATTGACGGCCGCCTCGCGCCCATCGCCTGCGCGAGCGAGACGGAGTATTCGCGCTGCTCCTGCCCTGACGAGGAACACTGCGGCCTGCGCATGCTGATGGTGGATGTGCGCAATGCGATCTCGGACATTCTGGACCGGTATACTTTAGGCGACGTGGTGGAAGTCACCCTGCGTAAAATGCGCCAGGACAACGCCACACTGCCTTTCACGCCCGAACCCGCCCCGTGCGCCCGGCCGGGCCGCCGCATCGCCGACCCCGCCCAGGGGTTTCTCTCCCAACTAGGCATCCGCTCCGTCCTCTCGGATGGGGATTCAGACGAGCAAACACCCGTGGAGGAGTCCCGCTAAAAGAGAGGACAAAGGCCACGCCGCCCCAATCCCGCCCTAAAATGACAGAGGGGCACGCCCCGCCTTGGCAGACTGGCGGCGGCAAGACGGGCGACACTGCCATTCCCATTTATCATGCAAGCGAAGCGGCCGCGTAGCATCCTGCCCGGGTTCGGATTAAGCTTGGGATTCACCCTGGCCTATCTGGGCCTCGTGGTTATTTTTCCCCTCCTGATGGTTTTCGTGAAGGCTTCAGGGCTGGGGTGGCAGGGGTTTTGGGAAGCGCTTTGGACGAACCGTGTTTGGGCCGCCTGCCGGCTGAGTTTTGGCCTCTCACTCTTTGCGGGCCTGCTCAACGGGGTCTTCGGCCTGCTCATTGCGTGGGTTCTGACCCGCTACCGATTTCCAGGCCGCCGCTTTCTGGACGCCTCCGTGGACCTGCCTTTTGCCATGCCCACGGCCGTGGCGGGAATTGCGCTCACGACTCTCTACGCACCCAACGGGTGGATTGGAGCTCTCCTCAAGCCTTACGGCATCAAGGTGGCGTTTGCTCCGGCGGGTATTTTGATCGCCATGGTTTTCATCGGGCTGCCGTTTGTGGTGAGGACCCTGCAGCCAGTCTTGGAAGATTTCGAGGCTGCGCAGGAAGAAGCGGCGGCGACTCTGGGCGCCACCCGCTGGCAGACTTTCCGGCGGGTCGTCTACCCCCAGTTGGTCCCCGCATTAATCACGGGCACGACCCTGGCCTTCGCGCGAGCCGTGGGCGAATACGGCTCGGTGGTGTTCATCGCGGGCAATATGCCGGGCAAGACGGAAATCCTGCCCCTGCTGATCATCACCAAACTCGAACAATACGACTACGCGGGGGCGACGGCGCTGGCCGCCATGATGCTGGTGGTCTCCTTCGTCCTGCTGCTTGTGATTAACTTTCTCCAGCGCAAAACCCTTGTCCGCACCAGCGCATGAGTGAACAAACCCGCTCCACCCAGGACCCTCTCTGGACCCGCGTGCTGCTCATCGGCTGCACGGTGGGTTTCCTGCTGCTTTTTTTGTTCGTACCACTGGCTCTTGTGTTTGCGGAGGCTTTTCGCAAGGGCATTAAGGTGTACGCAGACGCGGTGACGGAAGCCGACGCGCTTTCGGCGATCTACCTCACCCTCACCGTGGCGCTCGTTTCCGTCCCGCTCAACGCGGTGTTTGGGATCTCCGCCTCTTGGGCGATTGCGAAGTTTTCTTTCAAGGGTAAAAGCCTGCTGCTCTCCCTCATCGACCTTCCTTTTGCAGTGTCTCCGGTGGTCTCGGGGTTGGTGTGGGTGCTGCTTTTTGGGGCGCGGGGGTTGTTCGGCCCGTGGCTTCAATCGCACAATTTGCAGATCATTTTCGCGGTACCGGGCATGATTTTGGCCACCGTTTTTGTCACGTTTCCCTTCGTTGCCCGGGAACTCATCCCCCTGATGCAGGCGCAGGGAAACGACCAGGAGTACGCCGCCCTGAGCCTGGGTGCCTCCGGTTGGCAAACCTTCCGACGCGTCACGCTTCCCAACATCAAGTGGGCTCTTTTCTACGGGGTCATCCTTTGCAACGCTCGCGCCATGGGGGAATTCGGCGCCGTCTCGGTGGTTTCCGGCCACATCCGCGGCGAAACCAACACCCTCCCGCTGCATGTGGAGGTTCTCTACAACGAATACAACTCCGCCGCCGCCTTCGCCTGCGCCTCCATTTTAAGCGTGCTCGGCCTGCTGACCCTTGCCCTTAAAACTTTCATCGAATGGCGCGTCGGTTTGCGTCGCCAAAAACACTGATATCCATGTCCATCGTTGTTCAAAATCTGCGCCGTACTTTTGGCACGTTTCAGGCCCTGCGCGGCATCAACCTGGAGATCGCCGACCACCAGCTCGTCGCCTTGCTTGGGCCCTCAGGTTCGGGAAAAACGACGCTCCTGCGCATCATCGGCGGCCTGGATTTTCCAGACGCCGGCCAGGGCAGCGTCGTCATCAATGGGGAAGACGTCACCGAAAGGCCAGCCGCCGAACGCAAGGCAGGGTTCGTATTTCAGCATTACGCCCTCTTCAACCATCTGAGCGTTTTTGAAAACGTCGCCTTCGGGCTGGAGGTGCGTCCGCAAAAAACGCGCCCGAGCAAGGATGCCATCCGCGACCGCGTGCTGGAACTGCTGCGCCTAGTCCAGTTGGGCGGGCTTGAGCAGCGGCTCCCCTCGGAACTCTCAGGCGGCCAGCGGCAGCGAGTGGCCCTCGCCCGCGCCCTGGCGATCGACCCCAAGGTGTTGCTGCTGGACGAACCCTTCGGCGCGCTGGACGCGAAGGTGCGCAAGGATCTGCGCCGCTGGTTACGGGCCTTTCACCGTGAAATCGGAGTCACCACCATTTTTGTCACTCACGACCAGCAGGAGGCGTTGGAGCTGGCCGATGTGGTGGTCGTCATGAACGAAGGGCAGATTGAGCAGATCGGCTCGCCCCAACAGTTGTACGACCACCCGGCCACGCCTTTCGTCTACGAATTTCTGGGGGACGTGAACAAGGTGCGCAAACCGGGGCGCCCCGATGTTTTTTACGTCCGCCCCCATGAAGTGAAAATTCTTTTTGCAGGTGATGCATCAGCCGAACTCCACGCCACCATTGAACACCTCTTCGCCGCCGGACCCAGCGCCCGTTTAACGCTGCGCATCCAAGAGTCGCGTGAAACTCTGGACGCGGACATCACCCGCCTGCAGTTGGAAGAAATGGGGCTCTCCGAAGGCGACGAAGTGGGGGTGCATTTGACCCTGACCAGATCCTGAATAGACACCGTTCCAGAAAAAACCGACTCGTTTTCAGAGCGGCTTGGCGGACACAACCGCGGCCTGTCGCCGGTGCGATTGACTTCCCCGCGCGGCATTCTATCGTCGTTGGCAAGTGAATCCGCCGTCTGAACTGGAGCCTCGGCTCGACAAAACCCTCGCCTTGAAACAGGCGTTCGAACCGATTGCAGAAGGTCTCTCCCAAGTGGAAGAACGCATCCGCGCGCAGGCCAAGGCCTTCGACCCGGCCATAGAACACTACGTCGCCTACGCCATCCAGAGTCACGGCAAGCGTCTGCGCCCAGCCCTGGCTCTTCTAGCCGGAGGTGCCACCGGCGCCATCCTGCCCGCGCACTCAGACTTGGCCGTGATCGTGGAACTCATTCACGCCGCCACGCTCGTCCACGACGATATTCTCGACCACGCCGACCTCCGCCGCGGACAACCCACGGCCAACGCCAAGTGGGGCAATTCCCTCGCCGTGCTGCTGGGCGATTGCCTGTTTGCCCACGCCCTCCAGCTTGCCTCCTCCTTCGAGGACAGCAAGATATGCAGGCGTATCGCAGAGGCCGCCGGCGAGGTTTGTTCCGGCGAAATCATCCAGACGCAGCGCAGGTTCGATTTTAAACTCACCGTCCCAGATTATTTCCGCATCCTGGAAATGAAAACCGGCGCCTTATTCGCCGTGGCCACGCAGATGGGTGGACTTCTCAACGGCGCTTCTGAAGCCGCCCAAAAAGGCCTCTTCGACTTCGGAATGCGCCTGGGTACCGCCTATCAAATTTACGATGACTGCCTCGATCTCGCGGGCGATGAAAGCACGGTAGGAAAAACACTCGGCAGCGACCTGCGCCGGGGCAAGTTGACGCTCCCCATACTCCACCTTTTGAACACCAGTTCACCCACCGAACGCGAGCGTCTGGGCAGCTTGATTCTGGAAGGAAACGAGGAGGACATCCGGGGTCTCGTGGAGTCCGCAATGGCTAAAGGCGCCCTTCACCACGCGGTGAACACTGGCCGTCAAATGTTACAGGAAGCGCGGGATGGCGTCGCGCTTTTGGACCCCTCCGTGTACCGTGAATCACTTTTCGGTCTTTGCGAAACACTCGACAGCATGATCGCCCCCATGGGCTCGGCCTAGGCCTTATGGGCCCGTTCTAGCCCTATGGGCTCGTTCTAGCCCCAGGGCTAGAGGGGTCGCCAAGTCTAGGCCGTTACGGTTAGGACCAGGGCCGGGACCTCCCGGGGCGTGCCTTCTAATCGCCCCGCTGGGCGGAAGGTAATCACGCCCCTCAGCAGGGCCTGCTCCCCATCACTTAGCTGTTTCTAATCCGGAATGTAATCGCCACTTTCCGCCCACCTTCCTGCGATTTTAAAGATGTGGAAGCAGGCACAAACGAGCAAAAAGAAGCGGGGGAACAGCCCAGGAATAAACTCTTCGCCCAGGGCCATGGAGCGCTCTCGGATGGCGAACTGCTCTCCATTCTCATCCGCACCGGAATTGTAGGCCTCAGTGCTGTCGAACTCGGCCGCCAGTTGCTCAAACGCTACGGCTCTCTGGGGGGCTTAAGTCGCTGTTCCGCAAGCGAACTGGCAAAGGTGCGAGGCCTGAGCGACTCCAAGGCCTCGCAACTGGTGGCCGCATTCGGGCTGGCCTCCCGGTTGAGCGCAGAATGCGTGCGCCGTGAACGCATCGACTCCCCCGAACGCGTCTTCCAACTGCTGGGTATGGAAATGCGGATCCTCACCAAAGAGTCGCTACGAGTAGTTCTGCTAGACACCCGCTACCAGCTCATGCGTGTGGAGGAGATTTCCCGAGGCACGGTGAACGAAAGCATCGCCCATCCCAGAGACATTTTCGGACCCGTCTTAACCGCCGCCGCCTTCGCCTTTATCCTAGTGCACAACCACCCTTCTGGCGACCCCACTCCGAGCGAGGCCGACAGGCGGCTGACCGCCCGGCTGACGGAAGCCTCCAAGTTGCTGCAAGTCCAGTTGTTGGACCACGTCATTTTGGGCTCGGCCGACAACGGCCGGAGCCCCTGGTTTTCCTTCAAACAAATCGGAATGATCTGAGCTCGCTTCCGACCTGCTCTCCAAACGCACGAAGCCCATGTGGCGCGTGCAGCCTCAGCCGCCGAATTCAGCACTTGCCTCCTCTACCTCCTCAAACTCTCCCGCTCCGAAATGGCGCAGGCCCAGGCAACCCTCCGCAGCGGTCCCTCGGGCGCCCCTGTTTCCATCGAACGCTGGGACAGGGCCCAACCGCTTTCCCGCCCGGTTTCGGCATCCCCTTGACACCGTCTGGGAGGGACTCTGCAGAAAGCCGCGCCATTCGACTCCCTAATCACGGGCCCCAGAGAAAAGAACGCGATTTTTCAGCAACTACGACTATATTCCGGTGTTACACACCTTATGAAACCGACCCCCATTCTGCCCGTCCTTCTGATTGGTTTGATCAGCACTTTTTCCTCGCTGGACAGCGCCCACGGCCAGTCGGCGGCGACCGTCATGAGCCCGGAAGCACGAGTGGAAGCGATGAAGCAAAGGCTGGGGCTCTCCGAGGAGCAGGTGGCAAAACTCAAACCCATGGTGGAGGAGGAATCGGCCAAGCTGAACACCCTGAAGGAGGACGCCTCCCTTTCAGACTCTCAAAAGAAGGAACAGGCCGGCCTCCTGATAGGTGCCTTCCGCGAAAAATTCGCGGCCGTGCTGAGCAAGGAACAAAGGGCCAAACTCATCGAGGAAACGCAGCGCAAAGGCTCGCAGATCCGGGACGAAATGGTGCAGCGCTTGCAGGCCATGAAAGAAAAACTCGGCCTCTCCGACGAACAAATGGCCAAAATCAGGCCCGTGCTTGCCGAGGAAGGCCCGAAACTCAAAGCCTTGAAGGACGACAAAACCAGCTCGCCCGAAGAAAAGCGCGCGATCCTAAAGCAAAGCATGGAACGGATCTCTTCGGAACTAACCCCGGAGCAGAAAGAAAAAATGCGCGAGCAGCTTCAAAAGCGCGCCGCCCAAAGCGCCGGGGAAGCTCCCCAAAAAGGCCCGGAAGAACCGCCGAAGAAGCCTTAAGCCAAGGCTATCGCGATCGTTTATTCCCCGGGCCTTTTGAGCGTCAGGGCAGCAAAAATTTCGTTAAGGGCTCTTTGCAACAGCCCCCATCGACTCTCACCGAATGAAAGCGCACGTTGCGCCTGCGCTGGGCGCGGGACTATTTTCTAAGCAAATTGCCTCTTGGCTTTAAGCTCACGCTGCGCTTCGGAAATCCTTACTGCATTGCAACGCGCCGAACTCTCTCGCCATTTTTGAGGCAAATACAATCGCCCCCGCACTGGTCCGGATATTCCTCTGATTCGGCCTCCTACGGCGGCGTGTTTTCTAGTTTCCAGGCCGTCGTCCGGATGGCTGGCAAAACACCCAACTCCACCCAACCCTGCGCACGGAGAGGGTCGGCGGCGTCCTGAGGCGAAACAGAGGCGCCCACCAGGTTCCTTCGAATTTTGCTATTTGAGGGGAGATAGGAACCGGTCCATTCGCCCTTTGTACGATCCAGACGCAGACTTAAAGCCGGTTGCAGGGAACCTCCCGGAGAGTAAGTCGCTGTCTTGATAACGCCTGCACTCGAAAGGGTCAGGCTCCAGATAAAGACGCCGCCCTCCCCCGCGGGGTCTTCTGCCGTCAGATAAAGGACCGGAGCCGTAAGGACCGGAGCCGTAACGCTCGAATCGCCAAAAAACTTGAGCCAGCCTTGGGCCGTTCCATTCCAGAGGCAGGCCCCGCCGCCAAAATCCAGCAACGTGACGCCCGTCCAATTGAAGGCGGCGCTAAAGGCACTTCCCAAGTCAAATTTGAGGCTGTCATAGTTCACCTTTTTGTTGAATTTGGAAATGTAACTCGACTGTCTCTCAAGCCTGCCGTCCCAATACCCAGCTGAGAGCGAAGGCGCCCATACAGCTCCAGTCTTTGTAAAAAAGAGACACCCAAAAAGGCTTGTCGACGAATGGAACGCCGTTGGCGAAAGAGAACGGCCTTCGTAAAATTGCGCAACCAGTGTGGAGTCTGCCTGCAAACTGAGTCCCGCCGACCCGCTGCCTGCAGAGGCGCTCTGCCGGCTTGTCCACAAAACTCGCCCGGTGGACAGAACCTGGATCAGGATATAAGCGTTGTTATCACTCCCCGGTCCGCTGTCCTGAGAGAGGCTCGAGTCCGTTGAGAGGGTGTACCGTGCCACTACGCCAGCCATATCCGTACTTATCTTCGTCAGCAGTTGCCCTCCTCCCACCGCCGCACTCAACACGCCGTCTTCGTCACCGGGAAGAGAAGCTCTATCCTTTACAAAAGCATTAAGCTGGGGAGCGGCCCCGGAAAAATCCAACTCCATCCGCAACTCCTGGCTGTTGTTTGGAGCCAGAGCCCCTGTTTTCGGCACACACACCAGTTTGAGTGCATCCTCCTCAGAGGGGGAAAAGGTGCCGTTAAAAGAACGGGTGACCGGCATATAGGTTCGGAGACTCGCATCCACGAGCGGCGCCAAAGCCGTTGCTTCATTGTAAATTACCCGTCCGGACACAGCGCCCGTTTTACTCACGGTAGCGACAAGGAGCCCCCTGTAGGTTGCTGAATCCCCGAGCAGGCCGTTGACGTCTTCGAGCAAAATCTCATACGAGCCCGCAGCCTTGTCGAGTCCCTTGAAAGAGACCTGAAATGGCGCGGTGTTCACTGGAGGAATGGCGGCCCCGGCCTTATACTCTCTCGCAATTTCAACGCGATAGGTGCCCGCGGTCACGAGCGCCTTCAGCGGCACTAAAAACACCCCGTTATCAGGCACCGTGCCCGCAATGCCGGTGAAATCGCCGGAGGTGCTCAGCAGGCGGAAGGTCGTCCTGAGCATTTCTTCTCCCAAGGGATCAACCGCCAACTCGAGCATGGCATTCGTGCCCTGAATGCAATAGACCATGGCGGGAGGGGATTGCAGAATCGAGATTCCCCGTCCCGGGGCGATGGTGAGCGTTGCAGCGGCGCTGGTCTTTTGGCTGAACGCGTTAAAAACAACAACGTCGTAAGTGCCCGCATCGATGATCTCAGCCGGGGAGGTCAGCACAAGGATCGGCTTGGTTTCCCCAGGAATTTGCGTTCCGTTTTTACGCCACTGGTAACTCGGGCTGGTGCCCGTCGCCGTCACGCTGAAAGCAATCCGTACGCCCACGGTTGCGGCGATACTCGCAGGCTGCGTGAGGATATCCACGGGCGTCTCCACTACCAACGAGGCTGTGGAGCTGGGGACCGTATTTACGCTGTTGGAGACCACCACATCGTAGGAATCGGCATCCGCGGCTTTGACGGAAGAGATTGTATAGCTGGAGGAAGTCCCGCCAGAAATTGGCCGCCCCCCCTTGCGCCACTGAAAACTGGGATTCGTGCCCGCAAATCCAACGGTCAGGGTCACCGGGTTCCCCTCGCGCACCGAACTTCCCTGCGGCGAGGCAAGAATACTCACGGGAGTACAAACGGAAAGTTTCGCAATGTCGCTCGACTCGAAACCGGCGATATTCGCAACCACCACGGAATAGTCTCCCACGTCTCCAGATCCGACCGCGGCAATTGAATAGGAGGGCAGGGTGGCGCCTGGGATTTCGCTCACGCCTTTTTTCCACTGGTAGGTGATTGGCGCGGTCCCTGAAGCCGCGACGTTAAAGGTCGCCCTAGCCCCAAGGACGAGTTCGAGGCTTTCGGGTTGACTGAAAACCTGGGCGGGCACGGCAGGCACGTTTACCTGCAAGAGAGCCGCCCGGGAAGTGACTCCTGTCGCATTTGTGGGACTCTTCACCACCACATCGTAGCTTCCGCTATCGATGATCTTAGCCCCAGTGATCGTGTAAGTGGCGCCAGTTCCTCCAGAAATCGCCACCCCTCCCTTGCGCCACTGATAGGTGAACGGAGCTTGCCCGGTGACACCCACCTCAAAAGAGACCGCATCCCCAGAGGTGGCCACCCTGTTGGATGGATGCGAACTGATAAAAAGAGGCCCGACTCCTGTGAATGTTGCGGGAAGACTGGTGACCGAACCCGCCGCGTTGCTGACAATCACCTTGAAATTCCCTGGATTGGACAACTGCGCGGCAGGGATCTTTAATTCCTGCGCATTGGCCCCAGTGATAGGCGCATCCCTATAAAGCCACTGATAGGTCAACCCCTCCCCCTCGGCCCAGATTCTCAAAGCCAAAGGTGAGTTCGCCGCAGAGACAGGCTGTGACAAAAGGGCGGGCAAACCAACTACGACAGCGCCTCGAAGCACCATGAAATTGAAGGGATCCACCCCGAAAATGGTCCCCGAATCGCTCACGGCAATGGCCCTCGGATAAATCTGACTGGCGTCCAAGTCCATCAAACTGACTGGCAGCCCTTCGGGTGGATTCGCCGTACTGGCAGTGTCTCCTAAAAAAAACACTGAATTGCCGGAAGCGGCATACAAATTGCCGCCTAGGCCAAAGGTTAAGTCCGCCAGCTCAAAATCGTACGGACCAAACCCCGTGTCCACAAAGATGCCAGCATCGCTGCGTTTGAGAATGTGAACCACCGCTCCGTCGAAGGCTGCGACAAACAAGCGGCCGTTTTTATCCACCGCCATGCCCTGAGGAAAGAAGACCGCGGTGCCCAGAGTATCCCCCATGAGAACGGTAGCGGTCCCGTTGGGGCTCACTTTCTGAAGCGTGAAGTTGTCCAGAACATAGAGGTTCCCGCTGGGGTCAACCGCAACGCGCCGCGGGCCGTCGAAGGCGACTCCCAAAGTCGTCACCTGGCCCTGTGCGCTGATCTTTCGTACGACATTGTTGTTCGAATCCGCCACGAAAAGATTGCCCGATGGATCGAGAGCGATCCCTTGCGGGGAATCGAACCGAGCGGTAAGCGCCGCTCCGTCAAGGATTCCCGGAGTTCCCATCACACCGGCAAACGTTGTCACCACCCCGCCAGCGGTCACCTTTCGGATGACGCTGTTTTCAGAATCGCTCACATACAAAGTGCCTGAGGCGCTCAAGGCGATCCCGACGGGCACATTGAAACGCGCGTCTCCTCCGGAACCGTCCGCCGTCCCCGAAACTCCCGGGGATCCTGCCAGCGTCGTCCACTGGTAGGGCTCCAGTGAAACGGCTGAGGCAAGCCCCAGAAACGCAGGGACGCTATTCACGACACCAGCCGCATTCCGGACGAGGACGTCATAACACCCCACATCGGCGGTCTGCACGGCGGCGAGGGCGTAGGTGGACGCCGTCGCGCCCGTGATGGGAACGCCACCCTTCCTCCACTGATAAGAAACCGGGGCTGTATCACCGACTCCAACGCTGAATGCGTAAGGGCTTCCAAGGAGGACACTACCGCCCAAAGGCTGTTCATTAATCACAACGCCGCCCGCCGCAATCACGGTCAGAGCAATGGGCGCGCTGCTCACCGTCCCGGCGATATTGGTGACATCCACAGTGTAGGATCCCCCATCGCCGACTTGGGCCCCGGAAATTTGATATACCCCAGACGTAGCCCCTTGAATCTCCACCCTCGAGCCTGCGCCGCTCGCCTTGAACCAACGGTAACTGAGGGGACCGGTGCCCGCGACGCCGACTTCCAAAACGACAAGACCACCGGCGCCCACGCTCACCGCGTTGGGTTGCAAAGTAATACTGGGGGCCGAAGCGACTTCCAGCACCGCGGGTTCGCTCGTCACGCTTCCAAATCCATTCGAGACCACCACGTCATAAACGCCGGCATTGCCCGAAGCGACAGCGGGGATCGAAAAACTCGAAGCGGTTCCCCCCGTGATATTCACACCCGCTTTCCTCCATTGATAAGTCACACCCACACCCCCAACTGCAAAAACCCTAAAGGTGGCAGAACCGCCAGGCGCCGCAGTGACTCCCTCCGGTTGCGGATCGTTGATCACGGGCCGCGCCCCTACGAGGACCGAAGCACGCGTGCTGGTCAGAGAGAAGGGGCCGTTGCTGACATCCACCCCATAAAACGTCCCACTGACAATCTGGTCCGCAGGCACCACGTAAACCGCAGCCGTAGCCCCAGGTATCAGCTCTTTGGAATCCGAGTCGGCAGACGACTTAAACCACTGGTAGGTGAGCCCTGTGCCGGAAGTCGTCACACTCAACTTTGCATCATTGCCCTGGACAACCCTCACATTTGAGGGTTGGACGGTGATCGTGGGGGGAGAAAGCACTGTCAGCGTGGCAACACTGCTGCTGGTGCTGGAAGGTACGGCAGAATTAGTCACAATGACGTCGTATCTACCCGCATCGGTGACATAAACGGGGGCGATGCGGTAGCTGGCCGCCGTCCCACCGACGATAGAAACGCCCCCCTTCCTCCACTGGTAAGTCAGAGCGGCCGTGCTATTAGCCGTCACGCGCAGAATGACCTCCGCTGCCCCCACGCCGACAGTCTGCGACTCAGGTTGCGTCTGAATAACGGGAAGGACAGAGACTCCTTCCGCGAACAGCGTTCCTGTAAAGGAGCTTACCCCCCCGAACAGAGTCGAGCAGAGCAGCACTCCCAGGAGCAGCGGCCTAACCGAAACGAGAATTCGACAGAGGGTATGCATCGAAATAAGAAAAAGGGGGACACCAAACAGCCAAACCACCTAACAGCTTCATTTGCTATCGCTCGGCAGCGGCAGAATACATTCTTTCTAAAAGCAATTTCTGCGCCGAAACGAGGCTAATGATTGATTTCAATCACTTTTGTCCATTCCTCTCCGCGCTGCCTTTCCGTTAGATATTCAGCCTTACTATCTGCTCGCAACACTGCTCAACTCAGCCGTCGACTTAGAAAGTCTCTGTAAGGCTCCTCCCCCCCATGAAAATCCCCCGTTTGTGCATAACCACCGTCCTGCTCCTGCCCTTGTCCCTGCTGGCACAGGAACCGCCAAAACCACTTCGGGCCGGTATCATCGGTTTGGACACCTCTCATGTTCCCGCGTTTACGCGCCTTTTTAACAATCCAAAGTCAGACGGAGACCTAACCGGAATCACCGTGGTGGCGGGTTATCCTGGCGGTACGGACATGCCGGCGAGCAAAAACCGGGTGGAAAAGTTCACAGAGCAGGTCCAGGCCATGGGGGTGGAAATCGTGGACTCCATTCCGAAGCTTTTGGAAAAAGTCGATGTCATCCTGCTTGAAAGCGTAGATGGCCGCATCCACTTGGCAGAAGCTCGCGAAGCCTTCAAGGCGGGCAAACCCGTCTTCATCGACAAACCCCTCGCCGGAACACTTGCGGAAGCCATCGTCATTTTTGAGCTGGCAAAACAACACAAGGTCGCCTGCTTCTCCAGTTCCTCGTCCCGGTTCGGCAGCGACCTGCGCTCCTTGATTGGCAACGAAGAAATCGGCGGGATTCTTGGCGCCACCACCTGGGGACCCTGCTCCTACCAGAGCGGCACGCCGGACCTCTTTTTCTACGCCATTCACGGCGTGGAATCCCTCTTCACCCTCATGGGGCCGGGATGCACAACCGTCGCCCGCTCCAAAAACGCCACCCAAGACCAGGTGACCGGCGTCTGGAAAGACGGACGCGTGGGCACCTACCGGGGCATCGTCAAAGGAAAGGCGGAGTTCGGCGCCACCGTTTACGGCACCAAAAGCGTTCAGCACGGGGGCAAGAGCATCAGCTACGAAGCCCTCTGCAGGCAGGTCGGGCGCTTCTTCCGCTCGGGCATCGCGCCGGTTACTCCCACAGAAACCCTCGAAATATTCACCTTCATGGAGGCCGCCGATGAAAGCGAACGCCAGGGAGGCAAACCGGTGGAACTCGCGGGCGTTCTTCAAAAAGCCCAGGCCGAAGCTGCCATCAAACTTGCAGAGCTCACCAAAGGCCACTGAGCCGCGGAGTATCCTTCAACCCTTATCAAAACTTCATGAACCACATCACCAGACGGCGCTTTTTTGAAGATTCCCTCATGGCCGCTGCCGTAGCTCTTCCATCGGCCTCCCTTTTTGCCGCAGATGCCCCCGCCCCTGTCTCCCCCAATTCCAAACTCACTGCCGCAATCATCGGCTGCGGCATCCGGGGCAAGGCGCACGCAAGCGAACTGGCCCGCCTCCCGGACTGCGACATCGCCTATGTGTGCGACCCCGACGCAGAGCGCACCGATGAAGTGGGCGCGCTTCTCCAGAGAATGGGGCGTCCCATGCCTGCAAAAGTGCAAGACATGAGGGAGGTGTTTGAGGACAAATCCGTCGACGTTGTCTTCATTGCGACCCCCAACCACTGGCACGCGCTGGCGGCCATCTGGGCGATGCAGGCCGGCAAGGACGTCTATGTGGAAAAACCCGTCAGCCATAACGTGACCGAAGGGCGGCGCATCGTTCAGACCGCGCGCAAACTAAACCGGATCTGTCAGGCTGGAACCCAAAACCGTTCCCGGGGCGGCCTCGCGGCCGCGGTCGCGTACATGCACGAAGGAAAGCTTGGCGAGGTCAAACTGGCACGCAGCATTTTTTATAGCGGCCGATCCTCCATCGGCGGGCCGGTGAACTGCCAGATCCCGCCCCGTTGCGACTACAACCTGTGGGCCGGCCCAGCCCCGATGAGCAAACTGACGCGCGCAAAGTTTCACTACGATTGGCACTGGATGTGGGACACTGGCAACGGGGAAATAGGCAACAGCAACGTCCACGCCACGGACGTCTGCCGCTGGGGCCTCGGAGTCCAGGGCCTGGGCAAAAGCGTCCTAAGCTATGGCGGCCGTTTTAAATTCGGGGATGTTGCCGAAACCCCCAACTCGCAAGTGGCGATCCACGACTTTGGGGACAAAACAATCGTCTCCGAAACACGCAACCTGCGGACCGCCCAGTTTCATCCAGCCATCCGCTCCATGTGGTTCTTTTACGGCACTGAAGGAATCATTGCCGACAGCCATCTGTTTGATGTCAACGGCGTACCAAAAGAGGTCTTCTTGGCCAAATCGGAAAACCATTTTGCCAACTTCCTCCGGGCCGTCCGTTCCAGAAAACACACCGACCTCGCTGCAGACATTCTCGAAGGACACCAATCCGCCGCCCTCTGCCATATCGCGAACATTTCCTACCGTCTTGGTCGGGAAGCCACTCCGGAGGAGATCCACTCCCAGCTTTCCACCTTGGTCGTACAGGACGATGTGAGTGGAACCTTTGAAAAAACTCTCGAGTCCCTCAAGGACGCCGGGGTGGATATGGAGCGGAACAAATTTATTTTTGGCGAACACCTCCACCTAGATCCGCAACTAGAAGCCTTCGCGTCTAACCCAAAAGCAGACGCCCTGCTGACTAGGGAATACCGGGCCCCCTTTATTGTTCCGACAGAGGACGCCATCTAGAAATCCGGCGGGCCATCGCGAAGCGTGCACCTTCGGGTTCACGCTCGACGTGGTTCTAGGATCTCAATCCACCGACATCTTGGGCGCCGCGATCACCACGGGCGGGGGGCCTGGCGGCTTAACTGCCGCTCCTGCGGCCGCTGGCGCGACAACCACGGGGGTGAAATCGACCAGAAAGTCCGCTGGCATATTTTGGGTGTAGAGCGGCCTGTCAAAAATCTCCCACCCCACCGGAAGCTGCTCGGTCGCATCGACGATATCGCGGGCGCCCAAGTAGGCGGGGATCGAATCCTTGCAGACATGGAACCAAAGCACGGAATCCGGGTCTTTTTTCAGCTCGCGTAGTTGGGAGCGAAAAAAGGAAGTTTGGAGCATTGCTTGCGCCACCGTTTCGCCGCTTTCAGGCCTGGGCTCCAGCTTCATTTGAACGGTCGGAGAGTTTGGAATCTGGACTACTTTGACCAAAAGATCCCGGTTCAAATCGCGTTTGCTCGCCTTGCGTTTGTTGAAAAGGTCGTTAAAGAACACCTCCATCTTGGCCCCGTCAAAGTAAGTCTTTCTTTGCTGAACCGGCAGGCCGCTGGGGCCTTTTTTCATGATCGGCTTTCCATCCGGCCCTTTCAAGGTTTCACGCCGGAGTGTGTAGGGCGAACCATCCTTCTTGAGCTCCTCCTCGATCACTTGGGCTAGCTGTAGGTTCTGCAGGAACATGATCCGGTTTTCGCTCACAAGCACCCGGTGGATCTCCGCTTTTTCGGGCATCGGTTTGGCATTGGGCAAACGCACCACCACTGGAGGCTGTGCCTCAAAGCGTGGGGTCGTATCCAGCTTCAACTTTAACTTGTCGATCTCCGCAAGCAATTGGTCAATCGCGGTCTTGCGTTCCATCCGCTCCTTCCGGGCGGCTTCCAACTCCTTCATCATCTTATCGAGATCAACGATCGGTGTGGGACTGTTGTCTTTCTGAAGTTCCAGCGTCTTTAACTTCTCCGCCGCTTTGGCCAGTTCCTCCTTCAGTTTGGCAATTTCCGCCTCCACCTCTGCCGGATCCCGCTTTGCGTCAAAAGCGGCGAGTTCCTCCTTGAGCTTCGCATGTTCTTCGACACTCACCGACGGTAATTCGGAGAGCACCTTCTGCACCGACTTAGCCAGGCCGATCCCGATCATGACGAGGACAATAATCAGGACCCCCACGACGTTCGTCATGGTGTCCATGAGGGCGACAAAGGGAAGTTCTTCCTCGTGGGGTTTTGAGCGGCGGGCCATAACTTGAAAAAAGCTGGCTAAGGTTTAGGGGGCGCTCCCGGCGCTGGTTTTTCGGGGGCAGGCGCCGGAAGTTTTCCGACTAAATTTCCAAACAATTTCATATCCAGCTCACCGCGCCCGGGCACTGGCAACTTCCCAAGCTGCGCCACTGGATATTTGTACTGGGACTGCGCCCAACCGGCCGCCAGGTTGTAAGAGCGCATCCCGTCATCCCGGGTCAGAAAGATAATCTTGCTCTGGGGCACTTTCTTGACGGCCTCCAGAAACGCGTTGAACCCGGCATCCGCCACGATCACCTCCGGCACCGCACTGACGACGGCCTTTTCCTTTTCATTCCAGAAATACGTCAACTTGTCCCCCGCCGCATCCACAAAGAAAATCACCGACCCCGCCGCCAGTCCTGATCCCTGAGGGTTGACCACGACGGAGCGTTCTTTGTTCTCAGGCCCCTGAAGCTTGGCCACGGCGGCCTGCAGTTCCGCGATTTTCGCCTTCAAATCGGGATCCTGAGCCGTCAGGCCCCGGATTTCCACGAGGAGATCCTCCAGCTCTTTTTGGAGCTTGCTCGCGGATTCCTTGTTTTTTTCCTGATTCATCTCGGCAAGACGGAGCATCTCGCTGAGTTTTTCAGCAGCCAGTTTTTTAGCCCGGCTTTCGTCCTGAGTTTTCGTGAGCTTGTCGAGTTTGTCTGTCAGACCGCTGTATTTGATGGCATTCTCCTTCTGCATCTTTTGCATCCGGATGAACTCCTGGGCCCGTTGCAACTCCTCGGGAGTGCGGCCATTGATGCGTTGGGTCTGGGCAATCACCAGCACCACGATGATGAGAACGAGAACGCCAATCAGCGAACAAAGAATGTCCAGAAACGGGATCATCATGATCTCGTCTGCCTTGTGTCTGGGTCTTCTGGTCATGGCTTCAGGGGGCTCCGTGAGTCAAAGGGGGGATCGTCGAGGCGCCGCCGACTAACTCCGCCCAAACCAACCTTTTTTCTGCACCTGCTGCACCACAACCTGCTCTTTGCTTAGCTTTTCCAAGACCGTATTCAGGCTTCCAATCCCGGCTTCGATTCCCGAAATCGTTTTCTGAGTCAACTGCACGGAGGATTGGAGCGATTCACCCAAGCCGGTAGACATCACCCCTATTTTGTCAGCGAAGAGCTTGGTTGCCTCCTGCTGCGCCGCATGCACCGCCTGCTGGTAATCTTTCGAGCTGTGATCCAGCTTCGAGAGATGTTCTCCCATTCCGACCATCGCGCGAGTGCTGGCCTCCACCGAAGAAGATAACGCCTTCTGGACCCCGCCAGACATCGATTCCAACTTGTGGGCGAGATCCGCCACAGCCTCCATCTGGCTTTTCGCCAAGGTCTCCACCCCGGACGAAAGGGCTCCGACCTTTTCTGTAAACTGGTTTACCACCGAGTTCTGGCTGTGCACCATTGCCTCATAGGCCTCTCGGCTGGACTGCTCCAAACTCGCAAAACTGGCGGAAAAATGGTTCATGACGCCTTCCTGCTGCTGGCGCACCATTTCAAAATGCTCATGCGTGCGGGCGTCCACGGCTCCAACCTGTTCGGAGAGGTGCTGCAAGGCGGCTTGCTGGTATTGCTCGTTGCGCCCCTCGAGGGTGCTCGCGTAATCCAACATCCGCGCGGAAAGCGTGTTTAGATCGGCCAGAAATTCGCGCTGTGAGGCCGTAATGGCGCTGGCAACCGCCTCGGCCAGAGTCCCCATGTCGTTCGCGGCTGAACTCTGTCTGTCCTGAGCACCTCCGGACGCACCGTCGTCAAGCCGCGGCAACAGGACTTCGTTACAAAAGGCATCAATGTCGTTCAACGCTTCTTCTTCGTGCTTCGCCAGCGAATTCAACGGGAAGTTCAACACCACTGCAAAGACCAACCCCAGAAGCGTCGCGTCGAAGGCCGTCCCCAGTCCGCTTGTCACGTTGTTAATGGATCCCACGATCTTGCTGACATCCTCCACATTCGAGAAACTCATGCCGCTGATCGCGTGGGAGAGACCGATCACCGTTCCGATAAATCCCAGCAACGGGATCGCCCACAAAAAGGCGCGGATCAGAATATAACTCCCCATGATGCGGGATCCGTCAATTGCTGACTGGCTTCCCATCAGGCTACTGACATCCGCCACGTTCTGACGGCTCTCGAAAAACTCCAGGGCCTTGCGGATCCGGTTGACCATCAAACTGTCACGAAGCGTTTCCGGCAGCCCGTACACATGGTCAATAAAGGTGCCCACATTTTGAACATTGATCTGCTCCCCCAAACCCCTGGGCAGCACGTCCAGAAGCATCGCCTGCCGCTGATGCTTGAGTTTGAGCATCTTCAAATAACAGATCGCCGCTGCCCAACAGAAAAACAACGTATTGGCAAAACTGACTGTGAAGTGCTTGTAAAACAGATTCGCCAGCGTCTCCCCAGTGGTGAACTCGCTGGACACCTTGCTCGCAGGCGCCTGGAAGAAATAAATGATCGCAAACCAAACGATGGTAATCCCGAACCCTATCCCAACGCTCAGAAGCGAATTTGGATTGGTCGGATCCTGCTCCTTCCAGACATTCCGGCTGGGGTTCCTGCCAGAAGAGCCTCCGTGTTCGGACCCTCCGGCATTGTGAGAATCTCCCTCAAACCCCGCGGGCACCTGCAGCTTGGAGTTACAACCCGGACACTTGACTAATTGTCCCGCCATTTGGGAATCCGCCATCAACTGCATGGAGCACGTCGGACAATTAAAATTCATAACAAATAATTGAGGGGGGCTTACTGATCTAAGGAGTCAGAACGCTCCTTTCGCCGTACTTAAAGCCCATCAAAACCTGATTGTCCACTAGGAAGAATACTTATCCCGAGCTCAAAAGAAAGAGGGCGATCCAAACTCTCAATCAGGACAAAAAATCAACGTCAAATCGGGGCGTCGGAAGGCCGCGACACGCCACTCCCGCTCCCGCTCCGAAAACAGACGTCTCCCACGCGAAGACCGACGCCTACTTGTCGTCCCGGGCCCGACGCTTTTGCGAGGCCTCCGACTCAGGCGGGGGCAGACTTCCAAACTGCTTGCGGTACAGAGTCCAAAATGGATTTTCGGCAGCCAGAGGGGTCGTCTCGTTGACCATCATCGGCACCACCGCGGGCCACCATTTCTCATAGGCGGCCTTCATTTCTTCAAGGACGGCCCCGTTTTGCGCCGCGACGTCGTTTGCTTCGCCGAAGTCGTTCCTCAGGTCAAAGAGCATCCACTCGGGCTTGTTTTGCTTCGAAGTGTTTACCAGATGAAAGTCCTTCGTCCGAACGCTGCAGTTCATGTACTTGCCGGTCTCCGGGGAACTGTCCTTTGCCCAGCGGCCGAGGTGCGTAAAGAGGGTGCGGGCGGGCCAGGCCGAGGCTGGGTTTTCAAGTAACGGCACAAGGCTGCGTCCTTCGACCTGCCCGGCGGTTTTAGCATCGAGCGGCACGCCCGCGATTTGGGCGAGTGTGGGGAGAAAATCGATGTGCGCCGTGAGTTGATTGGCGTCGGCCGGCTTCAAAGTCCCGGGCCATCTCCAGAACGAGGACGCCCGGGTGCCGCCCAGGAAAGGAGTTCCCTTGGTGCCCCGCATCCCGGCATTAAACACCTTGCACCCTGCGGTCCCACCATTGTCGTTCATGAAAATCACCAGCGTGTCTTTCTCGATCCCCCACTCCGAAAGCTTGGCGAGCAGCCGCCCAATATTGTCGTCGGCGTTCGCAAGCATCCCAAAAAATTTGGCCGCATCGAGATCTGCAACCTTGTCCTTGTAGCGGGCAAGGTCCTCGTCCCTCACCTGCAGTGGGCCGTGGGGTACGTTGGTGGCGATGTGCACATAAAAGGGCTTCTTGCCCTTGACCTGCTCGATCCACCGCGTCGCCTGCGCAAAAAAAACATCGGTACAGTACCCCTCGGTTTTTTCGAACTTCCCGTTGTGTTTGATCAAGGGCGACGCGTACATGTTGCCGGGCGCGTCTCCGCAGGAGCCCGGATAATGCTGGCCGATTCCGCCCGCGCCATGGATGAAAACCTCGTCAAAGCCCCGTTTTTCCGGCTGGTAGGCGTCCTCATCCCCCAGATGCCATTTGCCAAAAATCCCGGAAGTGTACCCCGCCTTTTTGAGCACCTGCGGGAGCGTCGTGGCCTCCAGCGTCATCCTTTCCCTTTCGAGGATGGTGTGGGTTACCCCGTTTTTGAACTCGTGCCGCCCGGTTAAAAGCGCGGAGCGCGTGGGGGCGCAGGTGGGGCTGACGTGAAAGTCCGTGAAGCGGACGCCCTCGTTATGCAACCGGTCCATGTTCGGGGTCTTGAGGATGGGGTTTCCGTTGGCGGAAACATCCCCGTAACCCTGGTCGTCGGTCAGGATGAAAATGATGTTGGGATGTTTCCCTGCAATGCCCGCCGCTTGGAGGGACAAGCAGGCCGTGAAAAGGAGAAGGGAATGCAGAATGAATTTCATTGGAGGGGGGATCATGCTGGGTTGGGGACTGCGTTTATAAACTCGCGGGATAAAAGGCGCTGAGGCCTGACTCGCTAACGATCAAACCGCCTGAATCAGACTGTCGCCACTACTAAATTGCGCCATCCAAAAAGCGTGGGCGTGTTTCCACCAGGCGTGCGCCCCCATGGGTAAGCGTCCTGCGTTCATGGCGATGTATTGTTCGGGTGAAATTTCCAGGGAGAACTCCGAGGCGACAACTTCATTCGGCAGGATGAAGCGTTTGGAAACAGAACCCATGAAGGAAAAGAACAAATCCTCGCTCGAACCGGTGCGAATAAACATGTCGCACGCCGCTGAATATTCGTTGAGCAATTCAATGCAGCTTTGGTTCCGGCGCAGGCTCAACCCACCGTTGCCGACGTGAATCCTGAGGTGCTTTCCTCGATCGCCGTCAAACGGGGGGATCTGCACAACCAGTTCGTTGGCCACCGGCCAGGGCGCCCCGATGTAATCGTAGGGGCGCGCCATCCACTCGGAAAGTTCGTCCCGCAGCACGATGGCGTCCGTCTGCAAAATCAGCATGAACTCGTACTGGGCGTACATTTGGTAAAAGGCCGGGTTCAACAGCAGCTGGTTGTAGCCGTGAATAGAGGCGAAAAAGCCTGCCGGAAACGTTTGAATCGCAATGAACGGGTACCGCTTTTGGTAATACGCCGTGTCCAAACCTTCCGGAGCCAGGAAAAGCATCTCTCTGCTGAAAAGCTTTCGAACCGATAAATCCACTGAAAATTCCTCCAGAGGCTCCAAGAGGGGCCGGTAGATCGGAATGAGAACAATGCAGTGGGAGGCCATGGAGGAAAAGGAGCCCATTTTTGACAGGCAGAGGGCTGATTCACCCAGCGAAAAGAGCAGCCCACGTGCCGATTCCTTCACTTTAAAGCGCCCCCCAACCGCCCGGCCTTGCCCTCCGCCCGATTTTGCGCCGCCACCAAGCGTTCCCAATCCTATTTCGGGTGAACTTCGTCACTCGCTGAAAACGAGCCGTTTTTCCTGACCCCGCTTTCATCAGAGGGAAGGAAGGCACGCACGTAATCGACCCGCGCACTGTCGCCCTCCACGCGGACCCGCAGGTGCCCGGAGCTTCCCTGGATGAGGCCCCCCGAATAGCCGTCCTCCTGAGCGCTTCGGGAATTGTCGTAACGCTGGTAGCCAGGTTGCAGCACCTCCTGGTAGACGATCCCGCCAAAGTCCTACTTCACAAAAAGATGGTCGTGGCCGTGAAAAACGACGTTCACCCCGTGTTTAAGGAGCAGATTGTGGATGGGCATCGGCCAGCCGGGACGCTTTTCCTTGAAAACATTCGCCCCCTCCGGCGTGTGCCCACTCCACTCGTAAAGGGGAGCGGCAACCGCCCCGCCCCGCCCCGAGCCGCCTTGCCGTAGCCTCCAACGAGGTGGTGCAGGAAGACAAACTTGACGCGGGTGGATTTCAGCCACATCAGGGTGGGCACTTTTGAATATTTTGCGCGCAAAGCGACGATCCCTCCGTGGCTTTGCTGGCCCGGCACGTGATGGAGCGCCACTACCCGGAGTGTCTGGACTGCGAACAGCCCGCCCTAAGACTGCTGGATTGGCTCGCAGGGCTGCGGGCAAAACTCGGCCTCAAACAAGAAGCCCCGTAAGATCTGGCGCTTGTTCAAAAACTTCTGCACCTCATGCAGGAGGGCGGCGCTGATTTCACCCTCACTTTCCGCCGACTCTGCCTTGCCGCCGAGGATTCCCAGTCTGAAGGGCAAGTTCGAAAGGGGT
>CANJZW010000010.1 GCA_947479475.1 Chthoniobacteraceae bacterium | reverse complement strand
TTACTGCGTAGCGTCTGTCTTTTGATGTACTCGCGCATGGGATCTATAGACGGCTATCTACCCGCACGGCGTGAGGGGCTTTGCGCTTATCCGATGCTGGCAAAACAGCTCATCAACCAGAAAATCTGACTTCAAAACAAAAAGCCCTGCGAGTGTCTGAGCATCAGCCCTTGTAGGCATCAGGTTGGCCTTTCCTCAGACAGGAATTCGGCGTTCCATGAGAGAACCGTTTCTCCCTGAATCATGCACGCCATCGCTATTCTTTATCTGATTGTGGCCTTTTGCGGCCGGGATGGCTCTTCGGGAGGAGGAACGGGTCGAGGGATTCCGGAAGCGGCGTTCCCGGCGATCCCCGGTCTTGGCTGGCTTTTTCTGCATGTTGCGCTGCTAGGTCCTCTCGGGAGGCTTCTGGGGCACGTTTTGTTCAAAAAAACAAAGATGCAAATCGCACTTCGGCGCATGGCCGGCTGTTTTCCTCTGAAAAAAACATCAAAAAAAGACCTTCGGAGGATTGACCCCAAGAGATCGAGGTGGCAAAAAGTGGGGCGATGTGGGGCAAAGTGGGGCAGAAATCCAAGCCCAACCTCGCTCTCAAAACCGCACTCAAAGCTCCTAAACTTCTCTTCGCATGACACCTTCGCAGAATCCGGCTCCGATATTCTCGGGCGAATTCTGCCATGCGCTGGACCCCAAAAACCGGGTCACCATTCCCTCACGTTGGCGTGGGTCTGAGGCGGACGAGTTTTTCCTCATGGCCGACCGTTCCGGCCGTTTTTTGAAAGTGATGCCCCCTGAACAGTTCAGGGCCGTTGCGGAAAAGCTGAAGGCGGATTCGACGATCAGTCCCAAGGAAAAGACGGTCTTTTTGCGCCTTTTTTACTCCGGCGCTCAGCAACTGGTGAGCGACAAACAGGGGCGGATGATTGTTCCCGAGGAACTTGGGAAATCGGTCGGTTTGAAGGGGGAGGTTGTTTTGGTGGGGGCTCTTGAAACCTTTGAGCTCTGGAGCCCCGAAGCCTGGAGCGCCACCAAACAAACGGAGGAATCTACCTTTGAGAAGGTGGCGGACCTAATCGGGTTATGATCGCGACCATGGAAGATTTCAAGGAAACCAGGGGGGCGCAAACCGAACCCGGCGCCTACCACGCGCCGGTATTGCCGGCCGAGGTCTTGGAGGCCCTCAACCCCGCGCCGGGAAAGTGTTTTGTCGACTGCACTCTGGGGGGCGGCGGCCACACGGGGCTGCTTTTGGAGGCTGGTGCCCGGGTGCTCGGGATTGATCAAGACCCTGAAGCAATCGCCTACGCGACCCAGCGCTTTGAGCCGCACGGCCGTTATGCCGGTCGTTTTGAAGCCTATCACTCCAGCTTTGGAGACGTTCCCGAGCTCCTCTCAAAATTAGGCATCGGAGCCGTGGACGGTTTCCTGCTCGACCTTGGCGTGTCTTCACACCAGTTGGACACCCCCGAACGTGGTTTTTCTTTCCAACGCCAGGGGCCTCTGGATATGCGGATGAATCCCAATGGCCTCGTCACCGCGGGAGATTTGGTGAATACGGCGAGTGCGGAGCAACTGGAGCGGATGTTCAGGGAGTATGGCGAAGAACCGCACGCCCGCCGGATTGCGCTCAAGTTGACCAAGGAGCGAATGGTGCACCCGTTTCAAAACACGCTTGAACTTGCCGATGCCGTGGAAGCAGTCTCTCCCAGACGCGGGCGCACGCACCCCGCGACCCGCGTTTTTCAGGCGCTGCGGATCGCGGTGAACCGGGAGTTGGAAGTTCTGGAACGCACCATTGAAGCGCTGGGTAGCTTTCTCGTGCCGGGAGGCCGCCTCGCCGTCATTACTTTCCATTCGCTGGAAGACCGCATCGTAAAGCACGTGTTTCAGCGCCGCTCCACGCCGACTCTGGACCGCCCCGAATGGCCCGCCCCGAAGCCCAACCCCGAGTGCATTTACTCGCGTGTGACTGGCAAACCTGTGATTGCGGGAGAGGACGAGCAGCAGCAGAACCCTCGTTCCCGCAGCGCCAAATTGCGCGTCGTCGAGCGACTGGGCGCGCCGCATCGTCCCGCTCCGCGGCCCCGGCCTCCGGCCCCTCCCCAGGGATAATTTTTTATCTTCCTAACCCCACCTCATCCACCCCGTTATGTCCTCAAATCGTCGTCGCAATGCCAATCTATTGCCGGTTGCTCGGATTTTACTCGCAGGAACTCTGCTGGTGACGGTGGGCGGCGGCGCCCTGTTTTATGTGAACGCCAAAAACGAGGTGCATCGCAACGGGCAGCGCAAAAAGGAACTGGAGCGGGAACTGGTGGCGCTTGAGACCAGAGACGAGGTTATTAATTCGCGGATTGCCAAGTTATCTTCCTTTGATTCTCTGCGCCGCCGGCAGGTTCAGGAGCGGGAAGTTTTCGCCAAATTGGTGCCCGTATCGGACAACCTTGTCGTCCGCCTTCAGGACAAGGTGCCAGCGGCAGGGGAGCCCCAGGTCCGCACGGTTTCAAATCTCCAACCTGCACGTTAAGTGGCGGTTTCTTCCAGAAAACGAGCGGTATGCCTGGGGGCCTGTGTGGCCTTGGGATTCACCGTGTTCTCGTTGCGCCTGATTGATCTGCAGGTTGCCCGTGCCGAATTCTACAAGGTACTGGCCGTGGAAAAACATTCCACGCAGCAAACCATCTATGCGCGCCGCGGGCCGGTCACCGACATCAACGGAGTACCGCTAGCGTCTAATGAACCGGTGAAAACGGTGGTCATCGACGCCAGCGTTGTCCGGTCTCCAGACGCCCTTGCCGAGGTGCTTGCCCGCCATCTGGAACTTCCGCTGGATCAGGTGCGGGAGCGGTTAGCCCGCCAGAAGCCAGGCGTGGACGGCAAGATGGGGCCAAGTCCCTACATCGTCATCAAGAAGGAAGTCCCTGAACAGGTGGCGGAGGCGCTCCGCGAGGAAATCTCCAAGAAAAACCTCAGGGGCCTCGTTTTTGAGCAGGACTCCGTGCGGGTTTATCCCAATGGCAGCATGTTGTGTCACGTGGTAGGTTTTGTGAGTCGGATGGGAGGTGGGTTGAAGGGGGTGGAAGGCGTGGAACGCTCGATGGACGACTATCTCAAGGGGCATGACGGAGTGCGCTTCACGGAGCGCGACCGTACGGGCAAAGAAATGCCCGCTTTTAGGCATCTAGAGCGGCCGCCGAGGGATGGCAACACCGTCAAACTCACCGTGGACATGGTGCTTCAAGATATTGTTGAAAGTGAGATGGATGCGGCAGTCAAACAGTTCCGTCCTAAAATGGCCACGTGCATCCTCATGCGCCCGGCTACGGGCGAGATTTTGGCCATGGTCAACCGCCCCCACTACAACCTCAACCAGCGCGAAGGGGTGCCAGACGATGCGCGCAAAAACCGGGCGATCATGGACATGATTGAGCCGGGCTCCACCTTCAAGGTAGTCACCACGGCCGGCGCCCTTGACAGCAAGCTGGTGCGCCCCGAAACCAGCATCTTCTGCGAGCACGGCCACTTTTCCTATGGAGGCACCGTCCTGCACGACAGTCACCACGGGTACGGCGACCTCACCGTCAACGATGTGATTGTCAAATCCAGCAACATTGGCGTCGCCAAATTGGGGATTATGCTGGGGGACCAACGTCTCTACGAGTACATCCGCAGGTTCGGGTTCGGCGACCGCACGGGAGTGCAGTTGCCCGGAGAAATCAGGGGGATTATCCATCCGCCCCACAGTTGGAGCAAAATTTCCATCACCCATATCCCGATGGGCCACGAGGTTGGTGCCACTCCGATGCAGATCGTCAGCGCCCTCTGCACCGTTGCCAACCGAGGCAAGCTGATAACCCCGCAGATCATCTCCTCGATCACGTCCGCCACCGGCGAAACCATCGCGAGTTATCCTCCCGTCGAGGTGCGCCAGGTTGTCCCCCCTGAAGTGGCAGATGCGCTGGTGAATGCCCTGAGGGAAGTCGTCAGCAAAAAGGGCACGGCCGCCCTCGCTCACGTGCCCGGATTTTCCGTCGCCGGCAAAACAGGCACGGCCCAGAAAACCTCTCCCAACGGTGGGTACGAGCACGGGCGCTATGTGGTTTCCTTCGCGGGATTTCTTCCGGCGGAAAAGCCCGAACTCTGCGCCCTGGTGCTCATGGACGACCCGGTGCCGGGAAGCACCCCCAACTACGGCGGCTACATCGCGGCTCCTGTGTTTTCAAAGATCGCACAGCGTGCCGTCCGCTATTTAAACCTGCCGCCAAATCCCGACTTGATCAAATTATCGGGCACGCTGGCGCAAAATGAGGATGGGAGGAGACGATGAGATTAGGGGAGTTGCTTTCAAAAGTATCGACGGTTTCAGTGCGCGGTTCTACGGACGGCGAGGTCGCGGGCGTGTGCAGCGACTCGCGCAAGGTTGGGGCAGGGTGCGTCTTTGTCGCGCTGCCAGGAACCCAGGCGCATGGGAGTGCGTTTATTCCGGAGGCCATCGCCAGAGGAGCCGTGGCCGTGGTTTCCCAGACTTCGGTCCAGACCGGGGAAGCCGCACTGGTTTTGGTGACCGATACCCGTCGTGCCCTTGCCGAACTGGCCTGCGCTTATTTTGAAAGGCCTTCAGAGACCCTCAAAGTCGCCGCCATCACCGGGACCAACGGGAAAACCACCACAGCTTTCCTCGTCCAGCACATCTGCGACACGGCCCTGATGCGCTGTGGTTTGCTCGGCACCGTTCACTACAAAATCGGGGAGAAAATCCTTCCAGCCACCCGAACCACGCCCGATGCGTGGGAGGTGCAGTCTCTTTTGGCCCAGATGCGCGACGCTGGCAGCAAGGCCGTGGTCATGGAGGTGAGTTCCCACGCCATCGTGCAGCAGCGGGTTCGGGGTGTGGAAGTGGACGCGGCCGTTTTTACCAATCTTACTCAGGACCATCTGGACTACCACGGAACAATGGACGCCTATTTTGAAGCCAAGGCCGGCTTCCTCATGGGCTTGGATGCCCAGCGCTTCAAGGTGGGAACGGCCATCGTCAATGCGGACGACCGTTTCGGCGCACAGTTGGTGGACCGTTTGACACAAAACGGGGTGAAGACCATCTCTTTTGGAGTTGGCTCCCGCGCAGATTTTCGCGCGAGCAATTGCCGCACAGATATGAACGGCAGCAGTTTCCAGCTGGACGCGGCCGGGAGATCTTGGCTCGTTCGCTTGCCGATGATCGGCATGTTTAACATCAGTAACGCGCTCGCAGCACTTGCCTCTGCTCATGTCATGGGGGTGGACCTGCGCACCGCCGTGCTTGCCCTGGCTTCGGCTCCAGGAGTTCCCGGACGGATGCAGGCGGTCCCCGGCAAGCGGGCGTTCAAGGTTTTTGTCGATTACGCGCATACCGAAGACGCCCTGCGCAACGCGCTCCGCACGCTTCGCGACCTTCAACCCCGCAATCTAATCACTGTTTTCGGTTGCGGTGGAGATCGCGACGCCACAAAACGCGGCCCGATGGGAGCCGCAGCCGAAGAGCTTTCAGACTGGACGATTCTAACCTCGGACAACCCGCGCAGCGAAGTTCCTGAGAAAATTATCGAAGACA
The DNA here is from genome assembly GCA_947479475.1 of Chthoniobacteraceae bacterium. Classification (GTDB taxonomy): domain Bacteria; phylum Verrucomicrobiota; class Verrucomicrobiia; order Chthoniobacterales; family Chthoniobacteraceae; genus Chth-196. Next base: position 64,502 of record CANJZW010000010.1, on the reverse strand, counting down.
TTCTCAGCGGGATGCGCCGCAAGAACCACGAAATCGTGTCAGACCGCAAAGCGGCGATTCAGCGAGCCATAGAAAGCGCCGGGCCCCGTGATATTGTTTTAATTGCGGGCAAGGGCCACGAAACGGTTCAGGAAACGGCTGGTAAACGGGAACCCTTCGATGATGTAGCCATCGCCGCGTCGGCGCTTGAGAATTTGGCTTCGGATTTTGGACGTTGAGTATGGACCCTCTACTCCCAAAACAGATCGCCGAATGGACGGGCGGAACCCAGACAACCGAGGGTTCCGGTTCGGTGCGGCGCGTGGTCACCAACTCGAGAGAGGTGCGTGAGGGGGATTTGTTCGTCGCATTGCGCGGGGAGCGGTTTGATGGGCACGACTTTTTAGCCCAGGTGGCAGCCGCAGGGGCCGCGGCGGCCCTGGTGGAATGCGGCCTCGGTGAGCGTCCCTCCGGCTTCGCGATGGTTGAGGTGGACGACACCTTGGCCGGCCTTCAGCGTTTGGCTGGAGAGTATCGGCGCCTAATGCCCGCCCGTGTTGTGGGGGTGACGGGGTCCAGCGGCAAGACAAGCACCAAGGACTTCACCTTTGCCGTGTTGTCCAAAGCACTCAAGGGGTGGTGTACTCAGGGGAATCTGAATAATCACATCGGTGTTCCACTCACCCTTTTGGAAGGCAGTCGTTCCGACGAATTTGCGGTGATTGAGATGGGGATGAACCACGCGGGTGAAATCGCTCCCCTGGCCGCTTTGGCAGGGCCCGAGGTTGCGATTGTCACCAATGTCGGGGTGGCCCACATCGAGTTTTTGGGCAGCCGCGAGGCGATTGCGCGTGAAAAGGGAGCGCTTGCAGCCGCTGTCGGTGCCGGGGGAACGGTCGTTTTGAGCGCCGAGGACGCCTTCACTCCCATGATTTCAGGGATGACTAACGCCCAAATTCTTACCGCGGGTATTGGCTGCGGCGAGGTTCAGGCGGTGGACATCTTTCCCGTCGAAGGCGGCAGCCGGTTTGGAATCGTTTATGAGGGAGAGCGTGCTGAGATTGAACTCTCCGTCCCGGGGCTGCACATGGTGCGCAATGCAGCTCTGGCTTTGGCGGCGGCTCTCGCTTTGAACGTGCCCCTGAGCGTTGCTGCCGAGGGTCTGCGAGGAATCACTCTCACAAAGGGACGCATGGAAAACCGCTTGGTGCGCGGGGTTCAGTTTCTGGACGACACTTACAACGCCAACCCGGATTCGATGCGTGCCGCGCTCGCCACGCTTGCCCAATGGCCGGCGGCGGGAAAACGGATCGCCGTTCTGGGACGGATGGGGGAGCTGGGAAGTTTCGCCGAAGAAGGCCATCGCGAGGTCGGACGTGCCGCCGCGAGCGGAATCGACCGGCTTCTGACGGTAGGGGAGGAAGCAGACTGGATCTCGCAGGAAGCCGTCCGAAACGGACTGGAGGACGTCTCTCATTTCGCAGACCACGCCGCTGCCGCTGCCGCGCTGCGCGACGGTTGGACTCCGGGCGACGTTGTTTTAGTGAAGGGAAGCCGGTCCGCCAAAATGGAGCGCATCATCGAGGAGGTCGCCACGCCATGATGTACTACCTCTACAAACTCAGTGAAGGCGGCCACGACTCGCTGAGAGCCTTTAACGTTTTTCAGTACATCTCATTCCGCGCCGTGGCGGCTGCCCTGACGGCTTTTTTACTCTGTATTTTGCTGGGGCATTGGGTGATCCGCCGCCTGATTTCTCTGAAAATCGGACAGCCCGTCCGGACGGCTGAGGAAGTTAATAAACTGTTTGATCTGCACGGCAAAAAGGCGGGAACGCCCACCATGGGTGGCGTCCTGATTCACGGCGCCGTCATCGGATCCACCTTGCTCTGGGCGCGGCCCGACAATGCGGCCGTCTGGTTGCTCGTTTTTACAATCATCGCGTGTGGTGCCCTCGGGTTTTGGGACGACTGGCTCAAGGTCACCAAGAAAAACTCCGGTGGTGTGAGCGAGCGGACCAAGCTCATCGGGCAGTTCTCCGTGGCCGCGGTTGTGGCCGCTTTCTTCCTGCTAAACCCGGCCACCGAGGTGCAGGCCCGAGCGTTGTATGTACCCTTTTACAAAACACCCGTGATTGAAAATCTGGGCTGGTGGACCATTGTGTTTTTCGCCCTCGTGATTGTCGGAACCTCCAACGCCGTCAACTTTACAGACGGCCTCGACGGTCTCGCGGCAGGCTGTACCGCGACGAGCGCCCTGGCGTACGGGGTGGTTGCCTACGCAGCAGGAAACCTCAAGGTCGCCCAGTACCTACAGATTCCCTATTACCCATTTGCGGGCGAACTTTCCATCGTTTGCCTGGCGCTTGCCGGTGCCTCGGTGGGCTTCCTCTGGTTTAATGCGCATCCAGCCCGTGTCTTTATGGGAGATACGGGGTCTCTTGCTATTGGGGGATTGCTTGGAGTGGTTGCGATTTGTTGCAAACAAGAGCTGCTTCTCGTTTTGATCGGAGGCGTTTTTGTGATCGAGGCGACCTCGGTCCTGATCCAGCGCATGGTGTTCAAACTCACCCGCCGCATGTATGGTGAAGGGCGCAGGGTGTTCCGGATGGCTCCCATCCACCATCATTTCGAATTGCAAGGGTGGCCCGAAAACGTGGTCATCGTTCGCTTCTGGATCTTGAGCATTCTCTTCGCCCTGCTCGGCCTCGCCACTCTCAAACTGCGATGAACGCGATCCCTTCCTACTTCAAAACTGTGGCCGTCTTGGGCGCTGGGGAAAGCGGGCTCGCCGCCGCCCGATTGCTTGCGAGCGAGGGTGCTGTCGTGACCGTTTTGGATACCGCCCCTGCTTCACAAATGGGAGAAAGTGCGCTGCGGCTTTCGGAGGAGGGGATCTCGCTGCGCAATGGGGACGAAGCCTTGCTCGTGCCCGCCAAAACCGAACTGGCCGTGTTAAGCCCCGGGATCGACCCTGCCTCCCCGCAGGTTCAGGCCTTCGCGCGTGCCGGCATCCCCCTCACTGGCGAGTTGGAAATTGCCTTCGAACGCTGCCTCTGTCCGGTGGTTGCCATTACCGGCACAAACGGCAAAACGACGACGACCCAGCTGGTCGAGGCCCTTTTCAAGGGAGCGGGCGTGCCCACTAGCGCCTGTGGCAACATCGGCCCCGCCTTTTCTTCGAAGGTCGCTGACAGTCAAAATTTGGAGGTAATGACCGTTGAGGTGTCCTCCTTCCAACTGGAGACCATCCAGAGCTTCTCCCCAAAAATCGCCGTCTGGCTCAACTTTGCCCCCGATCATCTGGACCGTTACGCCTCCATGGAGGCATATTTCGCTGCCAAAGTGCGTGTGTTTGAAAATCAGACGGCCGAGGACTGGGCCGTGGTCAATGCCCGGGACACCCTCCCTCCGTTGAAGGCGAAAGTCCTCCGCTTCAGTGCGTACGAACCTTACACCCCGGAGATCGATTTCACCCTGAAAAACGGGGTGATTGAATTCCGCGGTCAACCCGTACTGCGCCTTGCCGATACTTTTTTACGCGGGGCTCACAATGCTGAAAACCTGATGGCGGCCCTGGCCTGCGGGGTTGCGTGGGGCTTGTCTTGGGAGGCAATGCGGGCGCCTTTGTGCGAATACAAAGCACTTCCTCACCGGTGTGAGGTTGTCGGAACCGTGGGGGGCGTCGAGTATGTCAATGACTCTAAAGCGACCAATTTGGACGCGGTGGAAAAGGCGCTTTGTTCTGAAAAACGCCGGGTGGTGTTGATCGCGGGGGGGAAGGACAAGGGATTCGAATTTGGGGCAATCACGAAACTGGTCGCCGCGCATTGCCGGGCAGCGGTCCTTATTGGCGAGATGGCCGGGCGCATCGAGCAGTGCTGGGGGCCGTCCGTGCCTTGCCTGCGAGCGGGGAGCCTTGTGGAGGCTGTGAATCTTTCCAAAGGTGTCGCGCAGCCCGGGGATCTCGTTTTGTTCAGCCCCGGCACCTCCTCCTTTGACATGTTCAAAAACTATGCCGACCGAGGCAACCAGTTCCGCACCATCGTGCAACAGCTTTCCTGACTTTTTATTTCAAACCCACCACTAATGCTCCGCCGCCCATGAAGAAACTAAAATTGCCGAGCCTCCTCTCGCTTGCACCCCAATCGAAGAGCCGCAAGCCCATGAACAAACTACAGGCGCATGCCAGTCGTCTTACACAGTCTGCCTACGACGATTATGAAGAGCCCACCACGAAGCTCTCCACGGCTTTTGTCGTCGTTTTAGTGCTGCACTTGGTGGCGGTGGGTGGCATTTACGCCTTCCACAGCATCAAGGCCAAGCGGCGCGAGGCTGACGGCACGGCGGTGACTGCCAAGGCGGTGACGGCCAAGGCGGTGACGGCCAAGGCGGCGACACCTGCGCCCGCAGCCACGGCCGCGACACCGGCGCCGGCAGCCAATGTGGCAGTTTCCAGTGCGGCAGTCGTCAATTCTCCAAAAACAGCGGCAGCTGTTCATGCAGCGGGTGTTCCCTCGCCAGCGCCTGGAGCGGCCTCGAACGGAGCGGCTGCCCCCAAAGTCGCTTCCCCACACACCAGAGGGGAAAATTCGGCTTCTCACTTGCCTCCCCCGGTTGGCCCCTCGGCGGTTATCTCCGCCCCAAAGCCCCCGGTGCAGTCGCCCCAGTCTTCCACGAGTGTCGCCGCCAAAGCCCAGCCCCCTTCGGTTGTTCCCGTAAAGGCAGTCGCAGTGGTACCCGCCGTGGTGCCAGCAGGTGGCGCAGCGGCCGAGGCGGCTCACAGGACCTACACGGTGCAAAAAGGAGACAACCCCGTGGCGATCGCTAAGCGCATGGGGGTCGGTTACGAGGAGATGCTTAAGCTTAATGGGATCGAGGATCCTAAGAAATTGCAGATTGGACAGGTGCTGAAAATGCCCGCCAAAAAGCAGGCAAACTGAGCCTTTTGAACCTGGGCACCGCAAAAAAGGGAAAACACCCAAATGAATCGCCGGAGCGTCCTCCTTCTTTTACTGGCCGTTGGTGGCCTGTTGGCGTTGGGGATCGTCATGCTTGCGAGCACTGGCGAGTTCTCTCAGGACGCTCATGGAAGGCCGCACTTTTTCGTCTATCATCAACTGATGTGGATGGGGGTCGGGGTGGGGCTGTGTCTGGTTTTATCGCGGGTGGATTATCATTTCTGGGTCAATAAGTGGCCCTATATTTACGGGATCTCACTGGTTCTTCTGATCTGTTGTTTTATTCCGCACATCGGTGCGAAGATTAATGGATCCAGGCGGTGGATTCGTCTGGCGGCCTTCACATTTCAGCCCTCGGAATTGGCTAAATTTGCCACCGTCTGTTTGTTGTCTTGGTGGTACTCGCAGGAAGATCGCGTCGAGAGGGAGTTCATTCGAGGCTTTATCGTGCCGCTCGGCTGTGTGGCTCTGTTGATGTTTTGGACCGTGATCGAAGTGGACGTCGGTTCGACTTCGCTCATCGGGGCTACGGCGATCATCATGGCGTTCATCGCGGGCTCGCGTTGGAGATATGTTCTCTCCGTCTGTACCATGGGTGTTTTGGGGATTGCCTCCGCCATTGCTTTTTTACCCGAAAGAACGGGCCGTTTTCTGGCCTTTTTGCATCCGGAAAAATACCCCGCCGACGCCTACCAAACCCAGCAGGGGCTGATTGCCCTTGGGAGCGGCGGAATCACCGGGCTTGGGCTCGGAAACGGCCGTCAAAAACTGCTCTATCTGCCTTTCGCTCACACCGACTTTATCTTTCCTGTGATCGGGGAGGAACTGGGTCTTGCCGGCACCTTGGGCGTTGTTTTCGCTTATCTTGTTTTCATCCTGGCTGGAATGTCGATTGCCGTGAAAGCGCGCGACAGAGCCGGGCTTCTGATGGGCATGGGCATGGTGCTTCTTATTGCCATGCAGGCGGCTGTGAACTTGGGGGTGACCACGGAACTCCTTCCCAACAAAGGGCTCCCGCTGCCTTTCATTTCGTACGGAGGTTCGAACCTTGCCTTTTGTTTGGCGAGCGTGGGTGTATTGTTGAACATCTACCGGCAGGGGGTGAGCGAACAAGAGGAGCAACACATGGAGCAGATGGAGATGGCGCTTCAGGCACAGAACAAGGTGGTCCGACTATGAGCCGTTTTGCGATCGCAGCCGGCGGTACGGGTGGACATCTCTTTCCAGGGCTAGCGGTGGCTGAGGTTCTCCATAAGGCGGGCCATGAAGTCATGGTGTTGACCTCGGAAAAACACATCGATGCCGTGGCCACCGAGGGGCGCTCCGAATTTCGAATCGAACGTCTCCCCGGGATGGGGTTGCCCCGCGGCTTCTCTCTCGCCACCTTCGGTTTTCTTGGCCGTTTTGCCACCGGAATCCTCCATTGCCGCCGCCTTTTTGCCGAGTTCCAACCGGCCGCCGTTCTGGGAATGGGCGGGTTCACCTCCACGGCTCCGATTTTGGCTGGCCGACTCAGGGGCCTTCCCGTTTTCGTACACGAGTCCAACGTTTTTCCGGGAAAAGCAAACCGCTTAAACGGCCGTCTCGCAGGGGGGCTCCTAGTCGGATTCAATCAGAGCCAGGAGCATCTGGGTTCCCTAGCCTGCACATTCACGGGCACACCTGTGCGCCAGGCGTTGTGCGAACAGAATCCCTCCAAGGCGGAGGCATTGCAACGGTTCGGTCTTCAACCCCACTTGCCCACAGTGTTAGTGATGGGCGGAAGCCAGGGAGCCAGCGGCATCAATATGGCGATCATGGAAGCCGCCGCCCAAATCGGGGCGGGCCGTCTCCAGTTTATTCACATCACAGGACAGGCAGATGAAGCCGCCGTCCGCGCCTTTTATCGGAAGGCGGAAATCCCAGCTTGGACCGGCGCCTTCCATCATGCGATGCAGGACGCCTATTGTGCGGCGGATCTCTCCGTGGCGCGTTCCGGGGCGGCGTCTTTGACGGAACTGGCATTTTTCGGTCTGCCTTCCATTCTGATTCCCTATCCCTACGCGGCCGACGATCATCAAACCTTTAACGCACGCGTTTTTGCTGACGCCGGAGCCGCGGTGCTTTTGCCCGAGGGAGAGGCTTCGGGAGCACGTTTGGTCGCAGAGATGACCCGGATTTTAGACGAACCGGGATGCCGCCAGCACATGGCAGCAGCCTGCGCCGCACTCTCCTCCAAGGACGCGGCGCAGCGCGTAGCTCAAATCCTTTTAGAAGCGGTGGGAGGTCCCCGGAAATGACAGCGACATTCACCGAAGCAAACACGGTCCCCTTAGCCGTGGGCAATACTGCGGCTGTTGCAGTGAGCAACATTGCGGCTGTTGCAGGGGGCAACATTGCGGCTGGGAACTCGGCGAACACGGTTCCGCCAGGGTACGAACCCGCCGCCCTTGGGGTGTGGTTGAGGACGGGAGTTCGCCGTGTCCACCTTATTGGGGTGGCGGGCTCCGGCATGAGCGGCATCGCCGCCCTGTTGCTTTCCTTGGGCCATCGAGTGAGTGGCTCGGACAAGGTCACCACCGTGGAGGTGGACCGTCTGCGCTCCGTGGGGCTCGACTTCCACTCGCCGGCCCAACCGCAGGCGGTTTTGGAGGCGGAACTGGTTGTTTATTCCTCGGCAATCCGCGCCGAGCACGCTGATTATGCGGCGGCCAGGGAGTCTGGGAAACCGATGGTCCGCAGGGCGGAGGCTCTTGCCGGGCTGCTTGCTTGCCGTCGTGGCATTGTTGTGGCCGGCATGCATGGCAAAACCACCACTTCGGCCATGGCCGCGCATGTGCTACGGGCAGCCGGTCTTAATCCTTCCCACTACGTGGGGGCTGAAATCCCCGTTCTTGGCGTCAACGCTCACTGGGCTGATGGGGAGTGGTTCGTAGCGGAGGGGGATGAAAGCGACGGCACCCTCGCCCTTTATGAACCCGAACACTCCATCGTTTTAAACGTCGAGGAGGAGCACCTTGATTTTTACAAAAATCTGGACGCTATCGATGCCGTGTTTCGGCGTTTGCTCCGGCAAACCCGCGGGATCGTTTTTTATTGTGCGGATGATCCGCACGCGGCGCGTTTATGCGCAGACCAACCCCGGGCTATTTCCTATGGGGAAGCGGAGGAGTCGGTTTACCGTTTTGACGAAGTGCATCTGAAGGCTTTTCAAACCCATTTTCGCGTCCTGAGAAACGGAGTGCCACTTGGGGCGGTCACGCTCAATATTCCCGGTCGGCACAATGCTAGCAATGCCGTCAGCGTGGTGGCGCTCGCCTGTGAGCTGGGCGTGCCCTTTGCCACGGTCACCAAGGCTCTTGATAGTTTCAGGGGGGCGCGGCGGCGTTTTGAAATTAAGTACCGTTCGGCGCAGTACATGGTCGTGGACGATTACGGGCACCATCCCACAGAGGTGAAAGCCACTTTGGCGGCGGTGCGTAATGCGGGAACGGGCAGGGTGCTGGTGATGTTCCAGCCCCACAGATACACGCGCACGGCCGCGCTGAAGGAGGATTTTGGGCGGGCTTTTGGAGACGCCGCCGAAGTTTGGGTGACTGGAATCTATGCCGCGAGCGAGGTGCCGCTGGAGGGAGTTTCCGGGAATTCCATTGTGGAGGAAATGCTCAATGCAGGGCACACAGGAGGCCGCTACGAACCCGACCGGGCAAAAATGCTTCTGGAGGTTGGCCGCAGCTTACAGCCCGGGGACTGCGTGGTGACGCTCGGGGCCGGAAATATTCACGAGCAGGCCAAACACCTGGCCCACGATCTGGCCGTGCTCGAAGGGTTGCAGCAGGTCATGGGCAAGGGGCAGGCCCGCCTCTACGAACCCCTGGCAAAACACACCACGCTTCGTATCGGCGGCCCGGCCCAGTATTGGCTGGAGCCCGAGACGGAGGAGGGTTTTGCGCGTCTTGTTCACCATTGTTCTGAGCAGGCTTTGCCGCTTTTTGTGATTGGCCGCGGCTCGAATTTACTGGTGCGCGATGGGGGAATTCGTGGGGTCGTCGTTTACTTGGGGCGGGGCGAGTTCCGGCGTCTGGAGGTGCGGGAGAACCGCATCACGGCTGGAGTTGGCGTGCGCCAAAAAGAACTCGCCCTGGCGGCGAGGGACGCCGGGATCGGCGGCTTTGAGTGGTTTGAAGGAATTCCCGGCAACGTGGGCGGCGCTCTGCGCATGAATGCCGGCGCCATGGGAGCTGATACGTTTTCGCAAGTGGTGAGCCTGCGTTATGTGGACGCCAAGGGCGAGTTTCACACCCGCACCCCGGAGGAGTGCGAGGTCTTGTATCGCAGCGTGCCGTTTTTGCGGGAAAACTACGCCGTCTCCGCCACCTTTTTTGGAACGGTCTCCTCCCCAGAGGAAATTGAGAGAAAATTAGACAATTCGATGCAGAAGCGCAAAAGCTCGCAGCCAAGGGAGTCCAGCGCAGGCTGCATTTTTAAAAACCCCGAGGGCATTCCCGCAGGCAGGCTCATCGAAGAGCTTGGTCTCAAGGGTGCGAGGGAGGGTGGGGCGCGTGTGTCGGAGGTGCATGGCAATTTCCTTGTCAACGACCGGCATGCAAGTGCGGAGGAAATGCTGACCCTCATTGAGCGGGTCAAGGAGTCGGCCTGGCAGACGCGGGGGATCCGGCTTGAAACGGAGGTTCAAATCGTGGGCGAACAGAAAGGTCTTTATGCTTAACCCGGCCGCTGGCCATTCATCACTTGCGGGAAAACGAATCGCCGTTCTCATGGGCGGCCCCGGTTCGGAACGACCCGTCTCGCTCGCTTCCGGCGCCGGCGTGTCGGCAGCCCTGCGAAGCCTCGGGGTCGACGTTGTGGAGGTCGATGTCCACGGACCCAACTTTGAGCTGCCTCCAGGCATCGATCTGGTTTTCAACGTCATTCATGGCACTTTTGGCGAGGATGGCCAACTCCAGCGGATTCTGGAGGCCCGCGGCGTGCCCTACACAGGGGAGGGAGTCGCCGGAAGTGAGCTCGCCATCGACAAAATTGCCACCAAACGCCGCCTCCTCGAGCGCGGCGTTCCCACGGCGCTTTTTGAGGTGCTGCGTGGGGATGAACAGCCCACGCTGCCTCTGCCCTTTGTCCTGAAGGCGCCCAAAGAGGGGTCAAGCGTCGGGGTGTATATCGTGCGCGAACAGGGGGAGATTGAAGCCCGTTTGCGGGATGTCCGCAGCTACGCCTCTGAAATTCTGGTGGAGGAGTACGTAAGCGGCCGCGAATTAACGGTGGGAATTCTGGGGGAAACGGCTTTGCCTGTCGTCGAGATCTCCCCCAAACAGGGCTTTTACGACTTTAAAAACAAGTACCCCTTTCTCAACCCTCAGGCAGCAGGGGCCGATCATTGGTGCCCGGCGCCGCTGGAACCCGAGATCGCTCGCAATGTCCAAAAAATGGCGCTCGCCGCACACCGTGCCCTCGGTTTGGAGGTGTATTCCCGCGTCGACTTCCTCCTCAGTGAAAAAATGGGTCCCGTCGTGCTCGAAATTAACACCATTCCAGGGATGACCCAAGTCAGCCTCCTCCCCGAGGCCGCCGCCGCCGCTGGAATATCGTACGCCCAGCTTTGTGCAGAAGTAATCACCCGTTCGTTGCAAAGACCCTCAGCGAAATGAGCTTTTTTTCAAACTCCAACTCCAACCGCCGAATCAAGCGCAGCGGCGCCAAACGCCAGCACAGCCTGCTGGAAGTCACGGCGCGCCCCGACAAGGAACAAAGGCGCCAGTCGCGCCGAAAGATGGGCGCCGCCTTCAAGACGATCTTTCTGGTCACCCTGGCTGCCAGTGTGGGTTTCGGAAGCAAATTCGCCTTGAAAAAACTGGTCTGGGAAAACCCCGCTTACGCCTTGGATGACATCAGGGTCACGACCGACGGACTGTTGACCCGTGCGCAAATTCTCGAAATCATGGAGATTCAGGACGGCAAAAACATCTTCAGCGTAGACCTCGCCAAGTCGCGCAAGGCTCTCGATTTGCTGCCGCAGGTTGAGCGCGTGGACCTGCGCCGGGTTCTGCCCAGCCGCATTGACGTCCGAATTTCGGAGCGGCAGCCCATCGCGTGGGTGGCACCCTCCGCAGATACTGAACTCGGGGTGGACGGGAAGGCTTTCCTCGTGGACACAAGGGGGTACGTGATGCGCACCCGGAAGGTTTTGCCGGAACACCTGGCGCTGCCCGTCCTGATCGGGGTGGTCATGGAGGATGTCGCCCCCGGACAAAAACTCCCCACCGCAGAGGCTTTTTCCGCCGTCGAGTTGATCAAACTGAGCGCCGATGACTTGCGTTGGCAACCGCGTGTGGTGGATGTCAGCAAAGGGTATTGTCTGCTGGTGACAGACCAGCGCAAAGCCAAAGTCACCTTCGGCTTTGAGAACATCGAGGGGCAGCTCTCTCGATTGCGCCAAATCATCGATTACGTTGAGCCCACGCAGCGCGAATTCCAGTCCGTCAATCTCATGCTGGAGCGTAGCGTGCCTATCGTTTTTGCACCCGCACCCGTCGCCCCGCCGCCGGAAACAAAACCAGTGAAGGGCAAGGGGGCCGGCAAAAATAATGCGAACGCAGTCGTCCAAAGCGGTCTCTCTGGCGGCGTGCCAGGGCCGGTGGCTGTCCCAGCCTCGGCGTTCGTCCCGCCCAAAGTCACCGCAGTTTCGGACGTCGCGCTCGAACCTGCACCTGCTTTAGGTGCGGCGGCAGCTCCTGCGGTAACCCCCGCAAGCCCAAGATCCGCGGCCAAGACGTCGCTCAAAACGCCTCCAGCCCCCTCTGTGGTTCGGTCGTCGCCCGTCGCCGCCCAACCGCCCGTCATCCCCTCCCTGGTCGCTGAACCCCGCGCTGAACCCCGCGCTGAACCCCGCGCTGAACCCCGCGCGAAGCCCGAGCCTCCGTCCCCCTTTAAGTTGTCCCGACTTGTGACGACGCCCCCGCCCGTGCTACCCCCTGCGGAGCGGCCCGAGGCGCGCACCATCGAGAAGCCGAAGATGGAGAAGCCCAAGAGGCGCCCCGTGGTGGTGGAGGAAGAGGAGGAGCCGGAGCGCCCCAAAAAAGCGGCTCCCAAGGCCGCCCCAGTTTCAAAGGCTGAGAAAACCGTTGTAAAACCGGTGGAACGCGAGCGCAGCGAAGCCAGACCGGAGAAATTCAAGCCGACTCTTCCGGCCGCCGCCAAGCCAAAGGCGACAAATTTCTCCGAGAGTGAATCGACTAGCTTGCCTCCGAGCGAAACCTTGAGGAAACTGTTCAATCCCCATGGCTAAAGAGCAGATTGTTGTCGGATTGGAAATTGGCACCTCAAAAGTGGCGGCGGTGGTAGGCGATGTGCGCCCAGACCAGCCGATTCACATTTTAGGCGTCGGCCTGACTCCGTCGCGAGGCGTGAGAAAAGGTGAACTCGTGGACCTCGAAACGGCCGCGCGCTGTGTGCGCGACGCCCTCGCTGACGCGGAAACGGCGAGCGATGTGGATATTCGCGCAGTGTACCTTGGGGTTGCAGGCGCCCACATTCGTTCCTTTCAGAGCCGTGGCTCCGTAGTGATTCCCGAGGATCAGGGCGAGGTCTATTTGTCGCACATCCAGCAGGTGCAGGAGTCCGCGAGGAACGTTCAACTTCCTCAGGATCATTGCTTCCTGCATTCCATTTTGCAGCACTACTATGTGGATGGACAAGACGAGGTGCTCAATCCCGTTGGCTTGCAGGGCAACCGACTGGAAGCGGATTTTCAGATCGTTCACGGCTCCTCCAAGCGGATCGGAAATTCCATCAATTGCGTGCGAGGCCTCGGGGTCGAGGTGACGCAACCCGTTTTTAACGCGGTTGCCGCTGCCCAGGTTGTTCTCAACGCTGATCAGAAAAACGCAGGCGCCGTCATGATCGACATGGGGGGGGGGACCACTGATTTTATCGCCTACGACCACGGCGCGGTCACCGTTTGTGGAAGCCTCGCGGTCGGAGGGGACCACATTACGAACGACATTTCTTTGGGATTGCGCCTGCCGATGGCGCGCGCCGAGTGGCTCAAAGTGCAGGAGGGCGGGGTGCTCCTGACCGGAGAACCGGCGGCGGGCCGGGTCGTGCTCAAGCCCGAGGCTGGTTTTGCAGGGTGTGTTGTGGAGCGTAAGCTGCTCAACACGATCATCGCGTGCCGGGTGCGTGAAATGCTCGAACTGGTGAAGCGGGAACTGGAGGCGGCCAAGGCCTTGCGTTACTTGGGCGGCGGCGTCCTGCTGACCGGCGGCTGCAGTCTTTTAGAAGGTATTGATGATCTCGCGGGAGAGGTCTTCGGGGTTCCTGTCCGTCTCACGCACGCCCACGCCATGTCCGGACCCGCCTCTGCGTACGAGAATCCCCAGCTTTCCGCAGCGATCGGCCTCATCAAGTATGCGCAGGCAATGCAGCCTGAGGCTTCAAGGAAATCACTTGGAAGCTTGTTCGGCCGCCTCTGGAGCCGGTGAGCCAAAATTACACCCGTTTTTAAAAATGATTGAGCTTACCAGAACCCACGAGGCCCATTCTGAGTGGAATGTGAAAGTCCTCGGCGTTGGCGGAGCAGGCACCCATGCGGCGGACCGGCTCACGCGGGACGGCCTCGCCGCGGTGGAGATTCTCGCCGCAAATACCGATGCACGGGCCCTGTCCGGCGCAGCCACCTCCGCCCGCATTGTGCTGGGCCAAGGCCTCACTCGAGGTCTGGGCGCCGGAGGGGATCCTGAACTGGGCCGTGCCGCTGCGATGGAAAGCCTCGCGGCGGTGGGCGAGCGGCTCGCCGGCGCTTCCCTCGTCATTTTACTCGCCGGACTCGGCGGAGGGACCGGCTCGGGAGCCACCCCGTCTATCGCACAGCTCGCCCGCGCGCAGGGTTCGCACGTGGCGGTATTTGCCACCTTGCCTTTCACTTTCGAGGGCCGCCGCCGTAGGGAACAGGCTCTTGAAGCCTTGGACGCCCTACGCGAACACGCGGACTTTGTGGTATGCTTTGAAAACGACAGGATGCCTTCCGTGGCCGATCCTGCCTCCGGCATTGAAGACGCGTTTGAATCGGTAGACTCGCTTCTGGCTCAGGCAGTGCGTGCCATTACGGAAATGACCCGCCGCCGAAATGTCCTGCACAGTGGGATTGATGAAATCGCCTCCACCGTAGCTGAACCTCGCAGCACCGCCTTGTTTGGATACGGCGTTGCAGAGGGTGAGGAGCGTGCGCGCGCCGCTGTGGCCAGAGCCTTTGATAACCCTTTGCTGGACACCGATGGGGCTCTGGGATTGGTCTCCCGCTTGTGGGTCTATGTGGCAGGCGGGCCCGATATGCGCTGGTCAGAGGTGCAAACACTCATGAGCGAGATCTCTGAGCGGGTTTCACCCGAGGTACGGCTCTTTTTTGGTGCCGCAGTGGATCCCTCGATGGCGGGGGCCATCTCCGTGACCTTGCTCGCGGGGATCCCGGGTACGGTCGGCGGCGGCTCATCTCAAGTCTTTACCTCCAGCGCATCGGCCCCTGCTGCGAGGCCGTCTCCAATGTCCGCTCCAGCAGCGGCGCAGGCTTTTCAAGCGTATCAGGCGGCTCCCGAACGGGAGGAAAAGCCTGCTGTCATAAAGGCGGTTGAGCCCGGCAACGCCATTTCAGAAAGTCCCGCTCCTGCTTCCTGGCATGAGTCTTCAACCCCTTGGCAGGACATTCCGCCCAGCGCTCCGGAGCCCTTCGCATCCCCGGTGGCTTCAATCGTACACGACGTAGCTCCCGAGGCTGTGCCTCATTTGGAAGACGAGCCCGTCCTCTTGCCGCTCGAGGTGCCGGCGGAGCCAGCTCCAGCCCATGTCTGGTCAACGCCGACCCCTCCCTTTGAAGTCTCCAAGGAGCGCCGACGGGAAGCTGCAGCTCACGAGGCTGCGCTCCACGAAGCGGCTCAGCACGAAGCCGCTCAGCATGTCTCGGCTCAGGTGGTTGGGGGCGTTTCTTTCTCGGAACCGCCGGTGGAAGACACTCCCGTTTTGTCCCAGGCTGCAGAGGTTTTTGACAACCCTTCGGTTTCCTATGCCACTCACGCCGAGGCGGCTGAAGACCAGACGCACCCGGCAGATTTCACGCCAGTCCCAGAGATGGAGGTGGAGCCAGTCCTGCCGCTGGGGATGCCTCGTGAAAACGGAAAACGCACCAAGGATGGCGTCCAGGAGCAGATGCGCTTTGAGGCCCCCAATCGAGGTGGCCGCTTTGAGAAGACCGATCCAACCATCGTAGACGGCGAGGACCTGGACGTCCCCACCTTCATGAGGCAGCGCCTTCCCATCGAATAAGCCCACGGGCACGCAAACCCGCCCGCATTGTATGGCTGGGGCAGCACGTCTTTTGGGCGTTGGGCCTAGCGTGTTTCGGGATTCAGAAACTACAGAGCGCTTTTGGGCGAGACGTTTTCGTGAACCATCGCCATGAGTGCCTGGGTGATGGCCTTGGGATTGCGGTGCTGGAGATATTCCACCCGTAATTTCGACTACGCGATGATACACGAAGACATCGGCCATAGGTCCTCGTTCAGAATATCCGCCCCCAACTCCACGGCTTGGCTGTCGGCGGGCGAGGGAATGTTTTTCAGGATCGCCATCCCCTTCGTACCCGCCCCTTTTTTGAGGCTAGCGCGCGGTATTGTCGCGGGGCGCGTTAAAAATGGAGAATCAAACATCGGAAAGGATACGATGTCTCCGCTCCTGATACTCGATGTCGGTAATCGTGCGGGAACACCGCAATGAATCGATTTTCGAGCCATTCGCGAACCTGTGATTTCTGAAAGCGCCTCCTCACTTCCCTGCTTTTCCCATGTTCTTCTCCTTCTTGTCGCGCATTGGAAAATTGGGGTCGTCGACATGGGCTGCCGACATTAACTCCTGAGCCCTGGCCACTAGCTCTGGTTTGGCCAACGCTAGATCATGCGCCTCAGCCACATCACTTTTGAGGTCGTAAATCTCGATGGATTTCGATGGTCCATTTCGAACCGCTTTCCAATCCCCCCAACGCACTGCCTGAATCGACACGCCCTCATGCAGTTCCCAATAAAAGTATTCACGCTTCGGCACAGAACCGCCTTTCAAAAATGGCACGATAGAAAGTCCGTCAATTTGAGCCCCCGCCGGAATCTTGCCGCCACTCAATTCCGCGCACGTCGGAAGAAAATCCCAGAAGGCCCAAGGCTCATCACTGATTCGTCCGGCTGGGACGACGCCCGGCCAGCGAATGATACCCGCATTCCGCAAACCACCTTCGTAAAGTTCGCGTTTATACCCGCGCATCCCATTGGCCGCCTGGTTAAATAATTCTCCGAGGGGTGAATTCGGAGCAAAAGACGAACCGTTATCACCTGAAAAGATCACGAGTGTTTTCTCGTCAATGTTGAGTTCCTTCAACAATGCGAGCAATCGGCCCACATCCGTGTCGAGGCGGGTCACCATTGCTGCGTAATTCTTCTGCTCCTCGGTCCACGGCTTGTTTTTGTAAATCCCTTGGTCATCAATTTGGAAAGAACCGTGCGGCAAGGTCACGGAGTAATAGAGGAAAAATGGATGCCCCTTGTTGGCCGTCACGAACTTCAGCGTCTCCTCCGAGATCGGGTTCTGGGAATAAATCGCCCCTTTGCCCTCAATTCGTTGGTTGCCGTCGTTCCCTGGTAACTCGACTCGCTGGTCATCCTTATAAAGATACTTTGGAAAATACGAATGCGCGTGCCGCTGGCAATTATACCCAAAAAAATGATCGAACCCGAGCTTGAGCGGACTGCCCGTCGTATCAAACATCCCCATCCCCCACTTCCCAATACAAGCCGTTTTATACCCGGAGGATTTGAGCAATTGCGCGACGGTAAAAGTTCCCTCCGGAAGCGGCAATTGACCCTCGGCGTTGAGTTCGCGGTTTGCCCGGATGGGGGAATGCCCCATGTGTTTTCCAATCATCAGCGACGTGCGGCTGGGAGCGCAAACAGTTGTCCCACAATAGGTCTGCGTACAGCGCGTTCCTTCACTAGCCATCCGGTCGATATTTGGGGTCTGAATTAACTTCTGCCCGTAACACCCCAGATCACCCTGCGCAATATCGTCACTCAGGATGAAAATGATATTTGGTTTCGCAGACGGCTCAACAGCACGAACGACTGCAACTGCCGCAAACAAAAACAGGGAGAAGAGTGCAAGGCGTATTGGGTTCATTTAATGGGGGATGAGAAGATTTTTAGAATCGTTTTCGCTCTGTTCCGCCGTTCGCGCGCGCAGGATTCTCCCGGAGCGAGCTGCATTGTGTTGGGTGCGCGATGCACCAAGGCTGATCATTTAGATTGAAACTCCCGGCTCGTTATTAGTGCAAGGATGTACTCGCGCACTGCGAGATCTTTTTCACTAGCGCGACGGACCATCTCGGTGGCCAGAGGTTCGTCACGGAAACTGAAGGGCCTACCCAGAGCATACTCGATCAATGCTTCGCTGAAGCCTCTGGCAAATTGATCTGCCTTGGCGGCGAGATGGTCGCGAAGTTCGAAGTAGTCACGGAACACAGGGCCTTTATGAAAAGCTCCGCTGGGATCGATGGGCCAGTCTTTGCGGCCTCCGCTGGCTTTGGTGTAGCGTTCGGTGGTGCGCCATAGGCCTATGGCGTTGAAGTTCTCCAAGCCGAAGCCGATGGGATCGATCTTGCGGTGGCATTGCAGACACTGCGGCTCTTCCTGATGCGCGAGGATGCGTTCGCGGGGACTCAGGGGTTTGTCCGCGAGTCGGCTAAGTTGCGGCACATTCGGCGGCGCCGGTGGCGGCGGGTCGTGCAGGAGCTTTCGCAGAACCCACGCCCCTCGTTCGATGGGGCTGGTGCGTTCGCCGTTGCTTCCCATGGCCATGATGGCGGCCATGCCGAGCAATCCGCCGCGTGGTGAGTTGGCCGGCAGCGATACGGGGCGGAAGGCATCTCCGGTGACGCCTTCGATCCCGTAGAGGTTCGCGAGGAGGCCGTTGATGACGACTTGATCGGTCTTGAGAAGACGCGTGAGGCTGCCGTTTGTGCTCAGCAGATGCGAGAATGTTTCGAAGACTTCGTGACGCACGGCCATCTTCGCGCTGTCGTCAAACTGCGGGAACATCTGCTTGTTGAATTGAAAAAAATCGAGCCTGTCGAGGCCCAGCCATTGATGAACAAAGCCGGCCACGAACTCACGCGATTTAGGGCTGGCGATCATGCGATCCACCTCGCGGACGAGCACATCGGGCTGCGTGAGATCGGCATTGCGGAGCTGCGCATCGTGTGGAGCGCTCCAGAGAAAATAGGAGAGCCGTGTGGCAAGTTCGGCATTCGTGAGTTTGCGCGGTTTCCCTGGCTGGGTGGGCTCGCTGAGATATAGGAATCCCGGCGCGGCGAGCGCCACGCTTAGCGCTTCCTTGAGCGCGGATTCAAAGGTGCCACCCTCGCTACGACGGTGGTCGAAAATCTGCTCGAGGCTTTCGATAAAGCGATCCTCGGGCTTGGATCCGCGGAAGGCACGCGTGACGAAACGCTCGATGATTTGCCTCCCGTGATCGTGTTCGGAGAGGTCTGCCGACTTCTCAAGGAAAAGCTCTGCGGCCTTGGACTGTGGTGCGTCTTCATTGCGCGGGCCTTCGAGTTCCATCCAGTCGATCCACATCGCGGGCGGATACCAGGTCTTGTGTTTGTTGCGATAAAGCACGGCGATGGCGACCTCTTGTTCGCGCGAGTTCTGGCGCTTTTCCCGGATAGCAAAGGTGCGGCTGCCGGTGCTGGTGAGGGTGACAGGAATCTCGATGGTCTGTGGCTGCTCGATACTACCGGTGATCTGATGCGCGCTAAAAATATCGAATGCTCCCGGCTGAGTCGGGTGACCGACTTCGATGAAATGCCTCTCGGCTGGCGTGTCCTCCAGCGCTGCCATGCGCACACGCAGCGTGTATTGACCTGGCGGCCAGTCTTTGGGCGCGACCACGCTTTCTTGCGGACGCACGATGAAGACGAATAGATACGAGCCCGTGTCCACATGCGGCAGCGCGAAGTATTTCGCCACGTTGGCGGATGACTCATCGAAGTATTGCTTCACGCCTTCGCCTTCCGCTGGATCCTTGAATCCGAAATTCACCGGTGAAGGCGCGCCCTTCAGATCCGCCCAGTGCCGGTAGAAGCGCTGGGGCTCTTTGCTCACTTCATCCAGCGCGTGAATCTCTGCGGCTTTGGCGGAGTTCTCTGGCTTGGTGCTGGCGGCATCCACCGCAGCTGTCCATTGGTGGTAAGGTTCGATTTTCTTGGTCAGGTAATCCAGTCCGCCGCGAAGCTGCACCTCCGCGACCTTCTCCAGCTCAGTGTGAATCTTGAGCGGCCTCGTTCCCGCCGCATGAAGCGTGAAAGCATCATCCAGCGCGCGCCGACCGAGCGCAAGATACTGCTCCACCTGATCGCTCGACATGAAGAGCGATGAACCGACGGTATCGAAGGTGCCGTTGCCGCTGTCCGGCGGCAGATCGCTTACGTCGATGTCAACGCCCAGCAGATCGCGGATGGTGTTCCTGTATTCGCGACGATTCAACCGGCGCACGACGATCTTACCTCCTGAGTCTCCAAGCGTGCGCCGCGCAGTGACGAGCGTCTGTGAGAGCGCTTCGAGGAAATCCGTCTTCGCCTTGGTATCGGGCTGCTTTGCATCCTCCGGCGGCATCTCTCCGGAATTGATCTGATTGAGAATCTTCTGCCAGCGGTCCGCACGTTCCACCGTTTCGAGTGCGAAGGGAATGTCATCGAGCCGCAGCTTGCCCTTCAACTTCTCCGCATTGTGGCATTCGACGCAGTAGTCTTTGAAAAAAGTGCGCTGCTTTTCATCGAGCTTCGCAGGTGGTACGGCGGCACCTGCGGCGAGTGTGAGCACTGAAAACGACAGGACTGTCGTGAGAACGGTGAGCGTCATCTGCTGTCTTCCAGGGTGGGGTTACGCGATCAGTTCCTTCACTACGCCAGTGCTGTCGCCATGCCGTTCGGCTTTCACTCCAAGGCCATTCAGCAGCGTGAGCCACACGTTGCACAGCGGTGTGTCTTTCGAGAGCACGAGATGCTGGCCGAGCTTGATGCCCGCTCCACCACCCGCGAGAACCGTGGGACAGTTGTTGAGAAAGTGAACCGAGCTGATGTTGCTGCCGAAGGCGAGCACAGCGTTGTCGAAGAGGCTTGTGCCGTCGGCTTCCTTCGTGGCCTTGAGCTTGTCGAGGAATCCGGCGAGCAG
Organism: Chthoniobacteraceae bacterium; assembly: GCA_947479475.1. Classification (GTDB taxonomy): domain Bacteria; phylum Verrucomicrobiota; class Verrucomicrobiia; order Chthoniobacterales; family Chthoniobacteraceae; genus Chth-196. Next base: position 44,303 of record CANJZW010000010.1, on the reverse strand, counting down.
CTTGCTCTGCGCTTCGTCGCGCTTCTGCGAGAACTCCATGCGGTCGCCCTGCGAGCGCTCGTAGTGGCTTAAGTCGTGGCCGGTGTAAGGAACACCGATGTCTTTGAGCAGCGTATTGACCGGCTGCCGATAGGACATCACGCGCGTCGTGTCCGTCTGCATCGCAGCAATCATGAGGTCATACATGAGATTGATCTCATCCCGTCCTGCAAGCTCCGCCTTCGGCTCATGGAGCAAAGTCTTCGGCTTTGGCATTGCCAACCATTGCTCGTCCTTGCCCAGTCGCATCTCAATGTCGCGAATGCTCTGCGCGTATTCGTCGAGTTTGTCGGTGTCATCCTTAGACAGACTGCGTTTAACCCGATTCAGATCCTTGCTGAGCGCATCCAGCACGCTGCGCTTCTCCTCGATCATTCGCTGCCGCTGCGCCAGTGGTGTGTTCTCTGCGGAGAACAGCCGGTGGAAAGTCATTATCGGTGTGTCATAGCCCGCGAGCGGCTTCCCACGCTCATCCCACGCCAGCGAAAGTCCTGGTCCGTGGCCTTGTTCCTTCGCGTCTGGTGTGCCGAGCTGTAGCGAGGCAAAACGCGTCTCTCTGCCTAACTGCCGCGCCGCCACCTGATCCGCGCTGATACTGTTGTGAAAACTTTGTCCGGGCTCCGCGTAACGATTTGCGCCCGTCAGCCAAAACGTGCTGCCCCAGTGCGCCTCGTTAGAAAACTTGTTCGAAGTGTTTTGAACGATGGTGATGTCTTTCTTGTGTCTCGCGAGCGGTGCGAGGCCCTGCGGTATCTCGTAGTCCGCGCTCGTCTGCTTCACATCAGGGAACCAAGTTTCGCGTGTCACCCCCCAGCCAAAGGCGAGAAAAATCAGGCGTTTGGGTCGTGCCACCATCGGTGCAGCTGAGGCGAAGCGACGAAAGCCAAGCGATTCGAGAAACGGCAGCGCAATGAGCGCGGTGCTGCTGCGCAGAAAGCGGCGGCGGTTGAGGGGTGTGTTCATGGAGGCTGGGACGATGGAGTTGTCACACTAAGGCAGCGCCTTCGCTGCGACGCCGAACATGCGGTTGGGATTAAAGCTCTTTTTGTCAGCAGGCGGATTCGCGTAAGGAGCACCGAGGGTGACTTCGCCCGGTGTGCGCACGATGCGCTTCCAGACTGAGTAGGGCAGTCTCTGGGCGACGCGGCCCTGCCACTGTGGCGGCTTAAAGTTTAGCGTAATCGTCTCGCCCGAGTCGGTGAAGTCAGTGCGCACCCACTCCGGCACTGGATTGCGTTGATCCACGAAAACAAACAGCTCCACCGGCCGCGAAATATTGAGGGTGAGCTTCATGAACCAATTGAACCCATCCACCGCGAAGGTCCGCACCTGATCCGCGCCCGCCAGGTGTGCAGGCACGTTGCTCCATTCATCCGCCACGTCCGAAAAAGCCAACGCGCCGTCACACAAGCCGCCGGGCACGATACGGTAAAAGTTCCGCAGCGAGGGCCATTTCTTCGCCGCCTCATCGTTTGCGGCCATGCTGTCATACACGGCTGAAATCAACGCGCTGGACGCAGGTGGCGCGTTTGCAGTCCAGCCGTTGGGGCCGTCCGTTCCCGAAACGCTCACGATGCGCGAGGCGCGACGATTGTTGTCCAAGCGCAGCCCCTCGCCTGTATTCAGCAGAGCCACGCGCTGCTCCGAGCCTTTCTCATACACTTCAACCTGTCCCTGAAACACGAGCACGCTCGTCTGCGCCGCATCCGAGGCATCTACGCCAAAGCGAGTGCCAAGATCGACCACGCGCGCCTGCGGTGTCTCGATGACAAACCCTTTCCCATTCTTGCCCACATCCGCCGTCACCCGACCCGAGAGCACGCGCACATGCATGCCGTCCAGCAGTTGCATCTCCACCGGTGCAGTCACATCCAGCATCACACCAGAGGTAAGTCGCATTCGCATGCTGCCGCGGACTAACGTCACATGATTCAAACGAGCCTTGTGCCCCAGGACCCAATCACCAGAGATAGCCCCTGATGTCTGGACGACTTCGACTTTTACTCCTCGCCGTGACGACCCAAATACCAAAAGCCCGAATACAACGATAGCCGCCGCAGCTGTGAGCGGACGCCAGGAGAGCCAGTGTCCGCCGCGACTTGTCGCTGAGGCCATCGGCGCAGAGAGCAGCTCGCGCGTGACTTCGGCAGAAGCGGCCTCCGCCTCCAGTGCCACATCCAGTTCGGTATGGCGGAGGTAGAGGTCCGCTAGAGCGTCATCGGCTTTCAATGCGGCTTGGAGGCGGCGCGTCTCTATCTGCGACGTTTGTCCATCGATGTAGCGCTGAATGAGATCATTCCAGTCGGTGTTCATCTTGCTTCCTCCGTTGCCAGGGAGCGCTCCACGCAGTCCAGCAGAGCGATCCGGATGCGGTGGAGCAGTTTGTAGAGCGACATCGGTGTTTGGCCGCGACGTGCCGCGAGGTCATCCATGCGTGTTCCTTTCGTGTAGGCGCTCAGCACCAACTCGCGTTGCGTTGCTGGTAGCTTTTGCAGGCAGCCCTCTAACACCTCGCGGCGCGTTATGACGCACTGCTCCTGAAGCGCCGCCCGGTCCGCAAGCCGGTTCACCAGTGCTTCATCAAAGACATGCCGGTCGCGTTTCCGGTCGCGCAACACGGCCAAGGCCTTGTTGCGAGCGATGCCCGATGCCCAAGCTCGGAAATCACGTGCCGGATCGAACTCGTCGAACTTCTGCCAAAGCACGATGATTGTTTCTTGAAGCGCCTCTTTGGCATCCTCGCGGGATGGCAGCATGGACCTCAACAAGGTGTGCAACGCCGCCTCATGCTCGGCAAAGAGGCGGAGGAACTGGTCATGGTGCTGGTTGTCGAGGGGCGGCATGGAGGCGTAATATCCTATTTCCAAGAACGGCGCCCATTTGCCGAAGAAAGTATCAGAAAGTGGTGCTCACTCCAAAAACCGGCGCTTTATGCCCCGCCGTCCATCTTCACTCCAGCAGCCGCGCCGGACTCCTCCAAGGGGGCGCAAAAGCTGATCGCTAGAGGTTTGAGATTGCTGAAGAGGTCACATGAGCCAGCGCCTCCCCATCGAATACGCCCACGGGCAGCGCAACCCCGGTCGGATTCCTTGGCCGGGGCCGCACGCCTGTTGGGAGGTGGGCCTAGCGTGTTTCGTTATTCAGAAACTCCAGAGCGCTTTCGGGCGAGACGTTTTCGTGAACCATCGCCATGAGCGCCTGGGTGATGGCTTTGGGATTGCGGTGCTGGATGATATTCCGCCCGTAAACGATCCCGCTCACGCCCTGCGCGAGCAGCGCCGCCGTCCGTTGCAAAAGCTCGGAATCCGGCACACGGCCCCCTCCGCGGACGAGCACTGGCACTCCGCCCGCAATTTCAACCACCCGGTGATACACGGAAACGTCCTCCGTGGGGTCCGCCTTCAGAATATCCGCCCCCAACTCCACGGCTTGGCGTACGAGGGGAATGATTTTTTCGGGATCGCCATCCACTTCGTACCCGCCCTTTTCCGAGTTCGCCCGGAAAACTAGCGGTTCGATCATGAGAGGCATGCCGTAGTGATCGGACTCCGTCTTGATCCGCACGATGTTTTCAACGCACTTTGCGTAAACGTCTGGGGCTCCCGGGATCAGGAAAAGGTTGATACAGAGGCAGGCGGCGTCCAACCGGACGGCCTGGAGCACGGGTTCGTGGATCACGGTGCTAAAGCGGGTGCTGGGTAGGGACTTTCCGTACACGTTGGCCGTGTCCGTGCGCAACACTAGGGCGGGCTTTTGCTTGCCAGGAATGGACTGGAGGTGACGGGCCTGCCCTGAGGTGAGCTGGATTGCATCCGGACCCGCCTCCACCAGGGTGCGAACCACGGCCGGCATCGATTCAATTCCTTGGAGAAAAGCAGCTTCGTTGAAAAAGCCGTGGTCCACAGCCACATCAAAACAGCGGTTGGAAGTGGCGTTAAAGAGTCGGTTGAGGCGTGCGGATTTCATGGATGAAAGATTCGTAACTCAGGACGCCCCAGAAATGCAAAACACGACAGCCTGCGAATCTCATATTTCTCGCAAGGTCCCCCTTGGCAGGGGCGTTTTGAAAGGCAAAGGGAAGAGGGCTTAGAAAAAATATTAAAAATAGGTTGCGGGCATTCTGAAGCTCTGATGAACTCTGCCTACCCCCAGAGATTGTTCCCCCTTAAACAGTCTCCCCAGACAACAGAGAACGCCTCTCCTGCTTCGGCCGGAGAGGCGTTCTTCCGTTTCCGGGGTCTGCTTAAAACCTGAAATAAAACCTGAAAAGGCAGCGCCGGAGTTTCGCCGCCGCCTTCGCGTCAGGGGCGGGAGGCGATTACTGGGAGTCGACGGGCTTTAATTCCCGCAGCCAAACGTTACGGAACCGCACAGGATTGCCATGATCCTGAAATTTAATGGGCCCTTTTTCTCCATGGGCGGTGTATTTCGGGGCGCTTTTGTGTCCGGTGGCGCCCAGGAGTTGGACGTGGTTCTGAACGACGACCCCATTGTGCAGGATCGTGGCGTAAGCGGGCGTCTTGAGTTCGGCACCCTCGAAACGTGGCCCGGTGAAGAGAATGTCGTAGGTTTGGAACTCTCCCGGTTTGCGGCTGGCGTTCACCAGCGGGGGCGTTTGCCCGTAAATTGCGGCGGCCTGGCCGTCGGGATAGGTTTGGTTTTCGTAGCAGTCGAGAACTTGGATCTCATACTTTCCAAAAAGGAAAACGCCGCTATTGCCCCGGCCCTGGCTCGTTCCCTCAGGGGGAGTGGGGGCTGCCCACTCCACATGCAGTTGGAGATCGGGTCCAAATTCTTCGGCAGATTCCAGGTAACCAGCCCCTTTGACGGATACCGCGCAGCCTTCTTCGATCGTCCAATTGGGTTTTTCACCAACGTTCTTTTTAAATTGGGAGAGATCTTTTCCATTGAAAAGAACCACGGCATCGCTGGGGGCGTCTCCCGGGTTGACCCCAGGCGTGATGACCTTGGGTTGTGGGCGCAGCCCATCGTGCACGTGCCAGTTCGTACCCGGAATGAGGGGGGTATCCTGATATCCAAGGGGTTTAGCGTCCTGCGCCAGAGCGGCGGCGGCGAGCGCGGCGGAAAAAAGAAGAGTTTGAGTGTGAATTCGCATAGAGGATCAGTGTGAATAGTTGACCCCCAACAAGTCAAAATCTGAGGGTTTATCTCCTCCAAGATACGAAGTGGGGGGGCAGGCTCCTTCATCGATTGTTAGCCGCTGCTCAAAATCGATTCTCTGTGCATGCGGAGATTTCGCCCGCTCCGGACTCCCTAAGGTCTCGTTTTTGTGATAGAAGCCTACGCATGGCTCTCACTCCTCAAAAACTAGCCGACTTACGGCAGGATTATTCTCTGCGCGGGCTGGATCTTTGCGACATTGATCCCGATCCGATCGTGCAGTTCCAGCGCTGGCTCGCGGAGGCCCATTCAAACGACTTGATCGAACCCAATGCGATGACCCTGGCCACGGTAGATGCCACGGGCCAACCGTGGTCTCGTACCGTTTTACTGAAAGTTTGCGACGTCAGGGGGTTCGCATTTTTTACAAACTACATGGGCACAAAGGCTTCGCATCTGGAGGCTGAACCGAGGGCCGCCCTCACTTTTTGGTGGTCCGCGATGGAGCGCCAAGTCAACGTCACCGGGCGCGTCCACAAGACTTCCCGGGAGGAGAGCGAGGCGTATTTCACCTCCCGCCCGCTTGCGAGCCAATTGGGCGCGTGGGCCTCCCCCCAGAGCAGTACTCTGGCTAACAGGGAGGAACTCGAACTTTCCTTCGAGCAGCAAAAAAAGCGTTTCGAGGGACTTTCCATCCCTTGTCCCGAACAATGGGGCGGATTCCGGTTGGCGCCCGAAAGAATTGAGTTCTGGCAGGGGCGCCGGAGCCGCCTTCACGATAGGCTCCGTTTCGAGCGAGCCCCCGAGGGGTGGACGATCACCAGGCTTGCCCCCTAGAAGTCGGGCGGGCGCGGGGTTCTGCGAGATTCTTCTGGTGCCTCAGTTGGGCAGCCCGGGTTCCGTCCTTCGGCGCGTTGTACGGGAGATTGTGGAATCCGTGTTTTTGCGCTTTTGACGGAGGCCTCTTTCTGCGAACTCGTGGGGTAATGAAAGCCTCCCTCCTAGTGCTGACCGGTCTCGCTCTTTTTTCGTCCGCCCAAGCGGCGGATGTAAACGTCACTCCCCGCGGCAATTTGGATAATTCCTGGCACCAGTTCCGGGAACAGAAAAAAGGTCATGTCGCTTTTCTCGGGGGGTCTATCACGGAAATGGAGGGATACCGCCCGATGGTGTGTGAAATGCTTCAGAAACGGTTTCCAGAAACCCAGTTCACCTTTACCGCGGCCGGCGTGTCCTCCACATGCTCGACAACCGGCGCTTTCCGGTTTCAGGACGAAGTGTTGTCCAAGGGCCCCGTCGACATGCTGTTCGTCGAATTTGCGGTCAACGACGACCAGGATGCCCGCCATTCCAGGGAAGAATGTATACGAGGCATGGAGGGTGTCATCCGCCACCTGCGCCTCGCCAACCCGCGCGCGGACATCGTGATGACGTTTTTTCTGAACGAAGGCTCCATGGAAAAATACAATTCCGGCCAGATTCCTTTGCCCATCAGCGCGCATACAGAGGTCGCGGAACGCTATCAAGTCTCCACCATCAACCTGGCCAGGACCGTCACCACCCGAATCGCCGCCGGCGAATTTGACTGGAAAAAGTTCGGAGGCGTTCATCCCGCTCCTTTCGGTAACCGGATCGCCGCCGATATGATCGGGGAACTCTTGGAGGCCAAATGGGGCACGCCTCCACAGGGCTCGGCAAAACCTCACCCGTTGCCCGAGAAACCCGTGGATGAAAAAAACTATAGCAAGGGACGTTTTGTTCAGGCTCAGGAACTCAAACTCAAGGAGGGGTGGAAGGTGCAGATCCCGGACTGGAAAGGTTTGAAGGGCGGGAAACGGGAGCGCTTCACGAAAAGCCCCGTCGTCGAGGCGACTCAGGCGGGAGCGGAACTCGCGTTGTCCTTTGAAGGGACCGCCGTCGGCGCTTATGTTGTCGCCGGCCCGGATGCGGGTATCGTCGAAGCCCAAATCGATGGAGGCGCCCCTGTGAAGGTCAACCTTTTTCACAATTACAGCGCCGGCCTGCACTATCCCAGGACGGTCATGTTCGCCGACACGCTGCCCGAGGGCAAACACACGCTCTCCCTGAAGGTCTCCGAGGAGAAGGACGCCAAAAGTGCGGGACACGCCTTCAGGGCAATCCACTTTGTCGTAAATGATGGGAAGTGAGGAGCAAGGCCGACTCCCTCTCCGTAGCGGAGGGTTACGGTTCCCAAAGGCGGCGTATTGCCATCCACAGCTTTTTAAGGGGCGAATTTTCGGGCACGACTTCACGGGGGAGATCCACGGCGTCCCAGCCCGTTAAAAAATCCGCGGGCTTTTGGAAGCTCAGCAGCCAGGAACTTACCCGGTCGGATCCCGCGCATTTTGTGCGCACAATGTAGCTGATATCCCAAGGAACGCCCGGCGCATAGGGCCGTTCTTTAAGCATGTCCTGCTCAAAACGCACTTCCCGGGGCAGTGGCAAATTGAAGGGGTACTCCAGTTCGTATTGAAAAAAAGTCTTCTCGGGATCTCCCATTTTTGCAGGCGGCGAGAGGTTGAGAACCCGCCCGGATAACACGGCGGTCCCGATCGAAACGGTGAGGTGCTGCAGCACATAGTCGCGGTGCGCCTCCGCAGCCGGGAAAAATTTGGCCTCCACAGGAACCTCGCCCTCCATCGCTTCAATCCCGGCCGCCGCCGCGAGTTCTTTGAGTGAGACGTCCACGGCGACGCGGACAAGGGCGGGCTCGAACTGCACCCACATTGCGTTTTGCTGGTTGGGGTGCGCTTCCGCTGAAAGGCCCAGGATAATCCAGAGCAGGAAGCCACGGGCCGAAGTGAAAGGAAGGCTCTTGAAATGCATGAAAAGCGGATCCCCAAAGCCCGGTCGGGAAAAGGGGTTTTAGTTTTTACGGCTTGTGGCGCGGTTCTCCGACGGGCTTGCGTTCCAAAAGCACAAGGGCCTGGTCCAGCCATTGTGCCCCCGGCATCACGTGCCCGATTCCCGGGATTTCGAGGCTGCGGCACGCCGTGAACCCCTCCTTGTGGAAACCCTGCTCCAGAACAATTTTGGTTTCAGCCCGGTTAAAATCCTTTTCACCCGTGAGTAGGACGAAGGCTGTGGAGCGTTTTGCAATTTGGAGCACCTCGTCATCGGGGATGAACTGGGGTGGAAAAAGCTTCTTTCCATCCGGAGAGGGAAGGTCGGTATAGAAGTTTACCCCCATCATCGGAATTACGCCGGTGAATAAGTCAGCATAAGCTACCCCCAGCATGCTTGCGACCCTTCCGCCCCCGGAAAACCCTGCAACGTACATTCGTTTCGGATCCATCTTAAATCGTTTTCCCATTTCAATGTTTGCGCAGACGGCTAAACGAATCCGGTCGAGAATGTCCCTTTTATTTCCTGCGTTATTTGCCCCAATACAAAGGAGTTTATGCCGAACCAATACTTGTTCCCAGGAACTCGGAATCCGGGGGGATTCATTCGGGGAAATCCAAACCAATAATCCCCAGGACCCGTCTTCCCTGAAATCAGCGGGCCGGAGAAGTTCAAAAGACTCCGCAGACAGCGCCATTGGGCCCGGGTTTTCCAGACAGTGCAAACGGGCCTTCACTTCCTGTGCCTCCGCGTGTTCGGGGAGGGAGGAAAAGGTGAGGGTTTCCAAAGGGGAACGGACTTTGTCGCGTGGCGGTTCTCCCTGTCCTGCGAAGGGGCTTAAAAAAAGAATCAGGGGGAGGAAAAGGCGGTGAGATCTCATGCAGTAGCCTTGGACAATGGAGGGTTTGAGAGGGCTTTTTGGGCGGAGAATAAAAAAACTGGAATCCACGATACTTTTAAGCGAGCCACTCGTTTGACTAACGTGCGAACCAAGCGTAGATTGCAACCATGATTTTAATCTCACCTGCGGCGGCCTCCCAATTGCGCTTGATGCTGGCGGAGCGTCTCGCAGGGACGGGCGTTTCCTCCCCAGCCGTGGTGGGGTTCCCTGAGGCGCCGGTGGCTGGGCTGCGCATTGTGGTGGAGAAAGGCGGGTGCGCCGGCATGCAGTATGAAATGCATTTTGACGCGGCTCGGCCGGGGGACGAGGTGAGCGAATCGGAGGGGGCGCGGGTTTTCGTCGACGCGGCGAGCGTCCGGTTTTTAGAGGGAGCCTCCTTGGATTACTGTGACGATCTGGTGGGTACAGGCTTCCGGTTGCAAAATCCGCGCGCGGCGAGGAGTTGTGGTTGCGGCACCTCGTTTGAACCTCTGGAGGGGGGCGTGGGCCAGGAAAGGGAGGCAACAGCGGTGGCTCATTCTTAGGGATGCCGCGTTGAGAAGATCCAATGCCGAACAGCGTTTTCAAGGAGGAGCCGGCGAAAGAAGCGGGCCGGGACAATTTGTTTCTGTGGACGGTGTTTTTGCTGCTGCTGGCTGCCCTCGTTTTTGCCTGCTGGCTGGGAAGCTTCTATGTGTTCGGCCATCCCGAACAACCGCGGGCCTACCGCATCTTGCAGCGCTTGGGTAAACTCGCCCCGCCCGTGCGGTTTGCCATCACCAAGGCCCCTCCCGGTGAGTTTCTCGAGGCCCAGCGCGTCTTCGAGCGCTATAGCAAGTACACGGCCCTCCAAATGCAGCGGGAGAACGAGTTGCTTTTCCGGTGCTACCTTAAAAACTACACGGAAACCAAAAAGATCGTCCCCTATCTGACTGGAAAGTTTGTCATCCTCCGCGCGTACGAACTCCAGCGCGGGGACCTTCTGAGCTCCGGAGTGGTCGTGCTGACCCAGTCCGCGGATTTTCCCCAGATGCTTGCGGAGGTGGTTTATCCGACGCCAAAGGAAAGCGTGGCCGATGTGCTCGCCCTCCTGCAGCCGGGTTTGGAATTGCGCCTCCAAAGAACGCTCGACCTTTCCGCCATTGTGCAGGTCAGCCACGCCCCAGACGGCCGCCTCCAGGTGTCTGTCTTCCCCCTGCTTTACGGAAGTTACGCTCTTAAAAACGGAGTCGGCAGTTTTTCTCTCGAACCGCCCTCCTTGGTTAACGTCGGAGCCGGTTTTCCGTTAGTCCGCGGCGAGGAGGTGCGTTCCGTGATGCGTGAAAACCTCCGGCGCCGTGCGATCGTCAAGGCGGGTCAACCCGGGCAGGCGCCGGAGCAGGCCGGTGAAATTGTCCGAGTGGACGAACCTTCCCAGGCTCCGCAAGCTTCCCTGGGATCGGCTGGGATGGTCTCCGCTCAGGAGGGTGCGCGTTCCTCTGCATCCACACCGGAAAAAGTCGGGGCGGATGCCCTTGCTGGCGGCAGTTCCGCCGTGATCTCTCCTGCGTTGAACGTAGCGGGAAATCCGAAGGAGGCCCTGCCAGAGCGGGGTATTCCCGGAGAACCCGTTGCCCGTGCGGAGCCGGTGCCCAAGGCGGAGCCAGTGCCCAAGGCGGAGCCAGTGCCCAAGGCGGAGCCGGTGCTGAAGCCTGAACAGGGGCTCAAAGGGGAGCCTGTAGCCAAAACAGATCAGGCAACGAAGGCGGGGTCTCTTAAAAACAGCAATCCCGCTTGGATGTCCAAGGTGGTCCCGGTCGTTCCCGTTGTCTCTAATCCGATTGCGGCCAACGCGGCGCCTGCTCCAGTTCCTTTGAGCCCGCCGGTTTCCGGGCCTGGGTCGAAGGTTACGGCGGATCCCACACCCGCATTGCCCGCCGGGGCGGGGGCAAAAACCGCAAAAATACTTCCTGCCCAGGGCGCGGCTCAGGCGAACGGTACGGCGTTGGTAAAGAATCCTTCCGGCACTCAAGTTTCCAGCAATGGGGTCGTACCGCCTGCTCCGGCCAAACTTGGTCCAAGGGGAGAATCGCCGGCATCCCCGGAGGGAGGCCGCCCGCCTGCGGAGCCTCTCAAGCTCGCGAAGGGACCCATATCCTCTCAGGGGGTGCCGGGGGCCGCTGGTTCAGCGACGGGCGGTGTGGCGGGCAAACCCTTTCTTGCGGCATCGCCGGCGCCCTCGACCACCCAAGCGACAGGCAGTTGGAAGACCTACAGCGGGGGCAGATCTCCAGGAGGAAAATCGGTGACGGCGGAACAAGCGACTTCGCTGCAGGGCCGGAACGATGGCGCGCCGATGTATTTGCACGGCCGGTTTACCGTCACCGCGGCGGGAACGAACCGGGCGGTGCTTCGTCAGACAAGCGCTGGGGAAGGGAAAGTCCAACCGCGGGTCATTGTCGAATACCCCGCAGGGGCGGTGCCTCCTCAGCAAGGGGCTTCGATTGCCCGGGAGGATGGCCGGGGATTTGAAATCCGAGAAGTGCGCCGAACTCCGGATGGGCAGGTAAATATTTACGTGCGAGAAGTGAGCGCACCCTGATTTTTGAGGATTTGAGGAGGGGAGGACTTTAGTGCGGGAGCCTCAGGGGCTCCAAGGCTTCAGAGATTTTAGCGGGGTGGATGGCGGCGCTGTGGCTGTCTAGGCGAATGGGGCGCGTGCCGTTGCAATCGCAGCTTCTCAAATCATTGTTTGCCTGACATTGGCAAATGAACCTCAACCCCCTTATATTCCCAACTCTTATGTCTCCTATTTGGAATCTTGCCCACCCTTGGCTTCGCGATCTTGTGGCTTATGAGCCCGGCAAACCGATAGAAGATGTGGCTCGTGAACTTGGCATTGAGCCCTCTTCAATTGTGAAACTGGCGTCGAACGAAAATCCGCTGGGACCTTCCCCCAAAGCACTCGATGCCATGCACGCGTGCCTCGAGCGCGGGCATTTCTATCCTGACGGTGGCGGGTACTATTTAAGAGAAGCGATTGGAGAGCGGTGCGGTCTGAAGCGGGAAAATGTGATCCTGGGGTGCGGTTCGAATGAAGTTATTGAGTTCATCGGACACGCCTTCCTGAAACCGGGAGATGAAATTGTCACGGCGGAACATGCATTCGTCGTCTACAAGCTCATGGCCACTTTATTTGGGGCCCGCACTGTAGAGGTGCCTGATCCAGGGTTTAAACACGATTTGGAGGCCATGCTGGCTGCGATCACCCCGGCGACACGGGAGGTGTTCATCGCCAATCCCAACAACCCGACAGGAACACTGGTTTCTCAGGAGGAAATCGATCGGTTCATGGACAAGGTTCCGGACCACGTGGTGGTCGTATTTGACGAGGCTTATTTTGAGTTCCTCGATAATCCGCCGGACACCCTGAAATTCGTGCGGGATGGCCGGAATGTTGTGGTTTTGAGGACATTTTCAAAAATCCAGGGACTGGCGAATTTGCGGATCGGGTACGGGTTAGCCAACCCGGATTTGATTTCCGTCCTGCAAAAGACGCGGCAGCCGTTTAACGCAAACGGAATCGCCCAAGCCGGAGCGCTCGCCGGGTTGCTGGATCAGGAGCATCAGGATAAAACCAGGCGCATTACAGACGAGGGGCGCGCTTATTTTCACGAAAGCTTTGCCAAGCTTCAGCTCGAGTTCATTCCGAGCCATGCAAACTTCGTGCTAGTCAAGGTTGGTGACGGAAAGGCGGTGTTCAACGCGTTGATGAAGCAGGGAATCATCATTCGAGATATGGCGGCCTACAAGCTTCCGCAGTGGGTTCGAGTCTCCGTGGGAACCATGGACCAAAACCGCCGTTTCATTTCAGCCCTGACCGCGTTGCTGGCAGAACACCCAGGGGAGTCCAAGTAGCCCCTCCGCTGAGCTTTTTGGCCACGTTGGCCAGTTCCTGGGCTCAAACCGGACTCTCAATGGAAACCATCGCCGCCATCGCCACCCCCCCCGGCCAGGGGGCTATCGCCTTGATTCGTCTGAGTGGGCCGGACTCCGTCTCCATCGCCCAAAGGGTGTTCGTGCCCGGGCGTCGAGCCAAGTCAACCGTAGGTCGCGGGCTGGAACCACGGACGGCTCACTTCGGCTCGATTTGTGACCAGGGCGAAATCGTCGATGAGGTGCTGCTCACCGTTTTTCGCGCGCCCGCGAGCTTTACGGGCGAGGACGTCGTAGAGATTGGGTGCCACGGGGGTGTGCTTGTAACCCGGCGGGTGCTGGAGTTGTTGTTGCGCTCGGGTGCCACATCGGCCGCCGCCGGCGAGTTTACCCGGCGGGCCTATTTAAACGGAAAACTGGACCTTACTCAGGCGGAGGCCGTCATGGATATTATCGGCGCCCAGAGTGACCTTGCGCTCAAGGCGGCGGCGCGACAATTGGAGGGGCGCCTGGGGAACTGGATGCGCGCTTTCCATGGGGATCTCCTTGATTTGTTGGCACACGTAGAGGCCTACATCGATTTTCCGGAGGAGGATATTTCTCCTGACACTGGGGCCGTCATGCTTGAGCGGATGCGCGAAAAAATGGCGGAGCTTGAGCGGTTGCTCGCCACGGCACGGCAGGGACGTGTTTTGAGATCTGGGCTGCGCACGGTTTTGAGCGGGCCTCCCAACGTCGGCAAAAGCAGCCTGCTCAACGTGCTCTTGGGCTTTGAGCGCGCTATTGTGAGCGCCATCCCCGGGACGACCCGCGACGTTTTGGAGGAGGTGGTCATGCTCAGGGGCTGGCCCCTGCGCTTGGTTGACACCGCAGGCATCAGGGATGGAGCTGATGCCCTCGAGCAGGAGGGGATTCTGCGTGCCAAAAAACAGCGAGACCAAGCCGATCTTGTCCTTCATCTTTTTGACGGTTCGACCATCGCTCCCTCTGAACTCCCAAAAGAAGGAACGGGTTCTTTGCTTGTTCTAAACAAGGCGGATTTGCCAGAGCATCCAAGCTGGAATTCCGTGAATGCCGTGCGAATCTCCTGTCTTTCCCAAGGGGGGATGGAGCCGCTCGAGGAGGCAATTGTCCAAAAATTGCAGCTTTGCCTCGGGCAGGCCGACGTTGAAAATGATGTCTCCATCAATGCGAGACACCACGAGTGCCTCTCCCGAAGTCACCGTTTTCTACAGGCCGCCGAAGTCGCCTTTACAAAGAACCTTCCCCCAGAGTTTGTCGCCGAAGAACTGCGCGCCGCGCTTGCAGCCGCCGGAGAGGTTGTCGGCCGTGCCGATACCGAGGATCTTCTCGGGCGAATCTTCAGCACTTTCTGTATCGGAAAATAGTCGGCAGCCGAGGGCCGCCTCCCTTTGAAGCTACCCTGAAGCTACCCTGAAGCTACCCTGAAGCTACCCTGAAGCTACCCTGAAGCTACCCTGAAGCTACCCTGAAGCGTCATGGCCGGCGTTCTCGGGAAAGACGCACCACTTCTGCGTGGAGGGCCGGCGCAAGGGTTTTGCGGCCCGCACTGGAATCCATGGGTGGCGCGCAGCGCAGTGTGGCGAAGGTCTCCCTTCGCTTGAGCAGGGCGAGCATGCAGGGCCCCAGATTGCGCTCTCCAAAGTAGGCGATGTCATCGGCGCGGGTTTTGTCCGCCCCTGTGTATTCCAAGTGCCCCGGTGTCACTTGTGCTCCGACGTCCACCGCCGGTTGCAGAAGGGAGGCTTGGAAAGGCAGCACGCTCGAACCGTCCGAACTCGTGCCTTCAGGAAAAAGCGTCACCAAAACTTCAGCCTCCAATGCGCGACGCAGTGCGGCGTTCACTCGCGAAACATCTGTGCGGCGGCTGCGTTCCACGTAGAGTGTGCCTGCACTGCTTGCAATGTGTCCCACAAGGGGCCAGCTCGCCACTTCCGCTTTTGACACAAAGAGCATGGGCTTAAGCGCCCCTAAAAAAATGATATCCAAAAAACTGACGTGGTTGGTCACCAGCAAACCTGTCTCTGGAAGTACACCGCGAACTGAATGCCTCACCTGAATGTGGTCCAACAGAGCAACGCAGAGGCGGTTCAGCTTGAGAGCCCTTGCCTTAAGGACGCCCGCACTGGCGTTGGGGCCCGGCGCGCCCAATCGATGGAAGTGGACAAGACCGTGGAGTAGCTGAATCACAATGCGGGCGCTTTTGCCCACAAAATCAACCGGCCCGATTTCCGCTAGGCGCGTTTTTGGCGCGGCATCAGGCGGCGATTTTTGAGCTGGCGACGATTCGTCAGGAGAGAAACTGGGCGGCGCTGGCTGGGAGGGTTTCAAGGTCAAGCAACGTGAGAAAATCGATGGTCTTGA
This sequence comes from Chthoniobacteraceae bacterium, assembly GCA_947479475.1. Lineage (GTDB taxonomy): Bacteria > Verrucomicrobiota > Verrucomicrobiia > Chthoniobacterales > Chthoniobacteraceae > Chth-196. Next base: position 29,098 of record CANJZW010000010.1, on the reverse strand, counting down.
ACTCCCGGTCAAGCGCAGGTGGCGCACAAATTTTGGCACCAAGGGAAAGGTAAGCCGTCAGTAGTTTCGGCGCCCGAGGGACGGGTGCCGGGTCTCGCTCCCTCTCGGGCGGCGGGCACTCCCAGCCGGGAAGGGGGGTTGTCTGAAACTGCTCTGGAGCGAGATGTTTCTGGGAAAGCATCTGGTGGAGCGCATTACCCTCTTCAGGGTCTTGGGAGGTCAATGAACTGCAACCTAAAAAATAGCGGCAACCGTTCGCTCTGGCATAGGCGGCGATTCCTCGCCAGAGCAGCGAAAGCACGTGGAGGTTGCGGTGTTCGATATGCACGCATGCCCGGCCCAGCTCCAAAACTTGAGAACGCACCGCATCAAACGGCCTCAAGTCGAACTCCTGCGCGCTGTAAAATCCCCCGTACTGGGCAGCCCTATCCCCGGTCTGCATCCGATAGGTCCCGACTACCTCCCCGTCGCATTCCACAAGGAGGTGATCGCATGCTGTATCATAAGTGTCTTCGTCTCTTAGGGTTAAGAATGAAGACTCAAGGCCTTCCTGTAGTTCCAAATTAAAAATCATGAAGCGCAAACCCTGAGCCGCCCGTACATCCTTTTGCGATGCAGCCATCCGTACAGTGTACGCCGTTGGGGAGGATCTGCGCGCAAGAATCCGGCGGCCCAAAGTGCCACGGCTTGAACTTTCTTTCAGCGAGGTGGAGGAAGAGTGATTCACGTCAAGATTTTGGTCGGCAGAAATGGCATCCCTGTGGAGTAATCGTAACGGCTGTGAAACAATGCGGCGGTAAAGAAGTTCTTTGGGGTGGAATCTAAAATTGGCGGAGCCCGGAGCCCGGAGCTCTCCTGCAAAATCGGTCGAAGGTAAGTTTTCGACAGGATTTTGCTTTCTTGCAAGCAGGCTTTTTCTTCCCACGGGAGGGGAACCGCACTCCCATCAACCCAGAGCCCAGGCCCTCGATTTGCACGCCAGCCTTTTCGATGTTAGCGTCCCACATGAAGTGCGAGGTGGAAATCCTAAATTCCCTCGGATTGCACGCCCGTCCTGCGGCGGAGTTTGTGAAGACGGCGCGGCAATTTAGCTCGAAAATTTTCATCTGGAGGGGGCATGAAGTTTTCTCCGCTCGCAGCATCTTGGATCTTTTGACCGCAGATCTGGGCTGCGGAACAAAATGCATCCTGGAAGCGGATGGCCCAGATGCCGAGGAGGCCCTCGGAAGACTCAAAGCGCTACTGCTCGAATTTGTTAAAAAAGAGCGCTGAGGTTTTAAGTCGTGAGCGAGGCTTTTTTACAACCGAGGCTCGCGGCGCCTCCGTAGTAAGGGGTAGCAGAATCTGTCACAGCGGGGGAGAAACAGAGGCGGCGGCGGTGTTTTCGGCGGTGTTTTCGGCGGCGTTTTAAAGAATGGAACTATGGAAACGAGCAGTGACAAATCTGAGCGCCTTTCGGGCAGTCTTTCTGGCGACCCTGCAACGGTAAAGCCGGTGCTTGGCTCAACGGTAAAGCCGGTGCTTGGCTTAACAACAAAGCCGGTGCTTGGCTCAACCACAAAGCCGTCGTTTTTACCGGTCGCTGGGTTGGAACCCGCCCTTTTGTCCGCTGAGGCAAGACTCCCCGTGGTGGCCGCTCCCTCGGGCCTGCCTGGACGGCCTCAATATGAACCCGGTAGTGAGGAAGGCCCTCGCAGGGCGGGAGGCGAGGAGCCGACGTTAAAAATCCGGCCGATGGATCAACGGTGCTGGGTGGATTTAAAGGAACTGTGGATGTTCCGAGATCTCCTTTGGTCTTTGGCCTCCCGCGATTTAAAACTGCGCTACCGTCAGACGGCTCTAGGGGTTCTTTGGGTGGTTTTTCAACCGGTGGCAGGCGCTGGCATTTTTGCGGTGGTATTCGGTTGGGTGGCCGGTTTGGGGGCGGACAAGCAGTCCTATTTTCTTTTTTCACTGGCAGGGTTGCTTGTTTGGAATGCCTTCCAGTCAACGTTGGGCAAGTCCAGCATGGCGCTGCTTGGTAACGCCACGCTGGTCTCAAAGGTGTATTTCCCGCGTTTGTTGCTGCCTCTTTCGACCGTTTTGTCCTCTTTGGTCGATTTTTTGATCGGTTTGTTAGTCTTCGCTGTTTCGGCACTTTATCTGGAGGCCAAGCCCGCGTGGCCTGGAGTGTTGGCGTTGCCTGTTTGGCTGGCTGCGGCTCTCGCCGCAGGAATGGGAATCGGTCTTCTAGCCTCGGCCGTCATGGTGCGTTTCCGTGATGTACAACACGCCCTTCCTGTTTTGCTTCCCTTTCTGATGTATGCTTCGCCAGTCGCTTACGCGCTCGAGGCCGTCCCCTCGCAATGGAAGCCTGTGTTTCAATGGAATCCGTTGAGTTGGGTTTTGGAGGGCAGTCGTGCGTCTCTTCTCGGTGCAGAGTCCGTCCAAGGGCTTTGGGCGCTCTACGCTTTGGGATGCTGCGCGGCAATTTTCATGGCAGGGTTGGTCTGCTTCCGAAAAATGGAAAGGACATTTGCTGATGTCCTCTAATGTAAAAACCGCGGTTGAAGTGCGCTCCCTCTCAAAGCAGTACTCCCTGGAGGAACAGGCAGGTGTTTGGTGGAAGCCCGCGAAGCGTTCCGTATTTAAGGCTTTGGAGGATGTCTCCTTCACAATCGCCCCTGGGGACGTCGTTGGAATTATCGGTCGAAATGGAGCGGGCAAAAGTACGCTGCTCAAAATCCTTACGCGTATCACCGCTCCCACAAAAGGCGGGGCTGATCTTTATGGACGCGTCGGCAGTCTTCTTGAGGTCGGCACGGGGTTTCATCCAGAACTGACAGGGCGAGAGAATATCTTTTTAAACGGAGCGATTCTTGGGATGAGGAGGGCCGAGATCCGCGCCGAATTCGACGCCATTGTCGCGTTCTCGGGAGTTGAGCGGTTTTTAGAGACGCCTGTAAAACGTTATTCCAGTGGGATGTACGTCCGTCTGGCTTTCGCTGTGGCAGCGCATCTGCGGTCTGAGATTCTGCTCATCGATGAAGTTCTTGCAGTGGGCGATGTCGAATTTCAAAAACGTTGTATCGGTAAAATGAGAGATGTTGCGCGCAGCGGCAGGACGGTCTTATTCGTAAGCCATCATCTCCAATCGGTAGCTGCTTTGTGCAACCGGTTGCTTGTGCTGGAAGCGGGACGTCTCGTGCACGACGGAGGAGTGCAGCCTGGCGTGGAACGCTACATTGCTGGCCTTCATGCGAAGGAGCCCGGGGGTCTGGCAAAGGCGAATCGCCCGGGTTCCGGAGAGTTGCGCGTGGTTAAGGCATCGCCTGACAGGGAATTCTACGAGTGCTCGGAGCTCAAGCGCGTCTGTTTCAGCATTGCACAAAGAAAACCGTTTGAGGGGCTGTTTTTTATTTCCGTTCATCTTGTCGATTCTGTCGGAACGGTTCTGGCTCAGTGCGACTCCAGGCTTTCTGGTCAGTGGTTTGGTTCTGCGCCCGCCCTGAATTTTGAATTCACAATCAGGACTCCCTGGCTCAAGCCCGGTTCCTATAGGGTAGACATTTTTATCTGTGCCGCCGGGGTGTTGGATCTGTGTGAGCACGCGTGTCTGATGGAAGTGCTTCCTCTGCTTCCGTATCCAGGGGCTGTAGGCAGCGAGGCAACGGCCAATGGGGTGGTCTTTGGGGATTTTGCGTTTCATCAAATTGAAGTCAAAAGTCCTCCGGGTGAGATGGAGCCCTTGGAAGAAATGAGCGCCCTACAAGTCGATTTGAAGACTCAGAATGGAAACGGCATTTGAAAATTTTCGAGGCCAGTTTGTGGGTGTTTAGCATCCGGGTAGGCCGAATCAGGTGAAGTGCCAGACGCCTTTCTCGGTGCTTCGAATCGGATTTGTGGCACTGCAGTTCAGTGCGTTTAGCCATAGTGTCATTTTCCTAGGGTGTTGCTGTAGGCCCTTGTTGATACGCCCCGTTGGAGTTTTTGAGCGATCCGAAACTTTAAGTGATCTTGGGTGCTAGCCGCCTAAAAAATACCGTCTGGGTGCGTGTTTTCGAACCAGAAAAAGCGGCGAGTTACGCTGGAAGCTTTTCAACTCTGTCCAAGATTGGAGGAGTGCTTTTAAGGGATGGCAGTGGGGCGTGTGATAGAAAAACGGCAGCAGTTCATTTCTTGAAGTGTATTTGGATGAGGAGTTTTTATGAACAGCGTCAATGCGTATATACTCGCTGCGGATCCGACATGGTTGGAACAAAGTGTGAGCGCTTATTATCCAAAGGTGAGGCAGATTGTGGTCTCGTACGATCGGGATGGAAGGGGTTGGACGGGAGCACCGATTCCGGTGGAGGAATGCCTCAGCCGTTTGAGGGCGATCGACTCAGAAGGAAAAATGCGTTTTGTAGCGGGACGCTTCTCTGCACCGGTGAAGGATCCGATGGAGAATGACACGCTGCAGAGAAACACAGCGCTGAGTCTTGCTTCGGAGGGGGCGGATTGGGTGCTGCAGTTGGACACAGACGAGTGGCTTCCATTATGGGAGCCTTTTGCCGAGGCGATGTCGCGTGCGGATGCCCTAGGGCTTTGCGCTTTGGAGTGGCCCATGCGGGTGCTTTATCGCAGGTTGGCGGACGGTCAATTTCTGGAGGTTTGTGCCGGTGGAGGTTACGATCATTTTGAATATATTGCCCCGGTGGCCGTGCGCTCTGGAACGCATCTCGTTCACTCCCGGAGGACGGACGGCACGTTCTTGCGCTCGGTTGTGCGAGGCGATCAACATAGTATTCAACTTCACAGGCCCTTGGGAAAGGGGGAGGTACGGGAGGCACTCCTAGATTCGAGCGAGGCGATTCTTCACAACTCGTGGGCGCGGTCCCCGGCTGATCTCAGGCGAAAACTAGCTTCCTGGGGCCACTCAGGACTGCGCGCTTGGTTTTATTATGTTGGCCGGTGGTTGCCCTCGGTTTGGTTGTGGCCACGGATGCGGAACATTCACCCCTTTTTCGGTGAGGTCTGGCCGGCATTGCGTATCTACCCGCATTCGATGCCGTTAATGAGTGAACGAAGGGGTGTCCCCAGAGGGGGGGATCTACAAATTTCTTCCGACTCACCCGCACAGGCGGACGGTAATGCGATTTATTGAGCAGTCACACCTCCTCGCATGAAACCAAAAGTTGTCGTCATTATTGTTATTTGGAATGGACTGGAGGACACCCTTGAGTGCCTGCGTTCCTTGCTTCAAAATGAATATCCAAATTTCGAAATCGTCGTTGTTGATAACGGCTCAACCGACGGTTCTGCGGAGGCATTGAGGGAAAAAAAGTTTCCGGTGCGCATTTTGAGCGCGTCCAGCAATCTTGGCTTTACCGGAGGGAACAATCTTGGGTTGGCCGAGGCGCAACGAATGGGAGCGCGGTACGCGTTTCTTCTAAACAATGATACTACCCTCGAAAAAGGGGCTATAGGAGCCTTGGTGGAGGCGGCGGAGGCCCGCGAGGGAGCGGGAATTTGTGCTCCGGTAATGCACTATTTTGACGAACCTAGTAAAATTTGGTTCGCCGGTTCTCGTTTGTCACTAAATCGGGCTGAGGCCAGTCACGATTTGTCGATTCATCCAAACCGTTTGAGCGCGCCGTACCATACCCCTTGGGTGAGCGGTTGCGCGATGCTCGTACGGATGGTTGCGGTTGAACAGATAGGGGGCTTCGATGACAGATTTTATCTCACCTGGGAGGACGTGGACTGGTGCGTGCGCATGCGGGCGGAGGGCTGGTTTGTGATGGTTGTCCCCAAGGCGCGCATTTTTCACAAATGTGCCAGATCGGGATCCCGGCTGAAGGGGATCCGCAGCTACTATGCTGTCCGCAACAGCCTGCTCTTAGCTTCTAAACACGCTGGGTTAGGGTACTGTAGCGCTTTTGTTCACGTGATGGCGCGCCACCTTAGGGCAGCGTTGCGAGGCAGAGGCCAGGTGCGGCGGGAGATTTTCAGCACCACTTTTGAGGGAATGCGGGACCACTTCCTGGGCCGGTATGGAGCCAGGCGTGTCTCTGCTTCACCGTCCAAAGGGCAGAGTGCTTCCGATTGCAACGATCAAATAAGTGCAAAGGCAAGAGAGATGGATGCAATCGGTGCTGATAAACCATAGGCGGTAAACCGTCTTCTCACCCCTCAGGGAAGTCATGTTTTATGTGTGTATTTGTGTGCCCCCGCCGGGCGAAAGCTGTTGTAGGTCTGTGAAACAGAGTGTGCCTGATAATGAAAGAAAGCGGGTGGAGCGACAGCGGTTCGGCGCTCGAAAGGTTTTCGACACTGTGTTTAGGTGCGCAAAAGGGGCCCTAACCGTTGGGGGCGGGTCCTAAGGCCTCGTCGCTTCACCTTGGAGCGGGTGCAAAATTCTGTCGGAAATTGAAGCCTGTTGCCTCTAATGAGCGGGTCAGTGGGGAGACGGGGGTTGCAGGGGATGGGCGGCTGTTTTACTTCCCCGCTCATTCGCGTTTTGCAGATTTGGTCTGGAGCTCGCTCGATGAAAAAAAAACTCATTTTTGTGAATGCTACGGAAGAGCCGTTCACTCCGACTTGTGGGGGGGCCATTGCCACCTGGATATGGGAGATGTGCAGGGCTGCAGAAGGGCTTGGCTTAGAGCCATGGGTCGCCACTGGTCGCTCTTTAGCAGACCACTATCCCTGGGTACGCACCGTGGAAATCGGTCGGGCTTCAGCTTTCCCAGTCGGAGGTCTTGCGCTCTCAGCGTCGAAAAAACGTGTCAGCGAAGATCGGAAGCAGCTTGCCGGGAAAAAATGGAGCGGGGATCTCTTGGGAATGATCAGGCAAAGGCAATGGCAGCGCGGTACGTTTGTTTTTCACAACGCCCCAGAGACAGTGGCCGCGCTGCGACCTCGTTTGCCTGAGGCGCGATTGATTCATTTGTTTCACAATGCCAAGCCGTGTTCTCCTCAGTTGAGGGAGCGTTTCGCATCGAGTGTGGACGTAGCCGTGGCCGTGAGTGCCCATTGTGCGCGATGGAACGAGAGCTATTTCGGATGCGCCATTCACACCCTGCGGAACGGAGTCGATTTGAAGCGTTTTGTGCCACTGCCAAAGACTCAAAATCAGCGCCCCCTCATTGGCTTTGTCGGCCATACGGTGCGGGATAAGGGGCCCGATCTCCTCCTGCGTGCGGCATTGAATCTGGCTGAGGGATTTAATGGATTTGATATTCAATTATTGGGTGCCCGTATTTCTGGGGGGGCTCAAAATGACCCGTATCATGAGACGCTTGAAACCCTCATCGGGCGTCTTGAAAAACGGGGTGTGTCGGTGGATCGGCCGGGCTTTGTAAATCGCTTTGCAATGCCCCGGTTGTTGGCGAGAGCCGATATTCATGTGGTCCCCTCGCGCTGGGAAGATCCCTGCCCCCTCACGGTTTTGGAGGGGATGGCCACGGGGCAGGCTACGGTAGCGGCATCCTGCGGTGGCATTCCAGAGATCGTGGGTGGAGCGGGTTTTGTCTTTGAAAGAGATGATGTGGCAGGCCTTGAAGCACGGCTGCGTGTCTTGCTGCAAAACGAGGAACTGCGCCGGGCTTACGGCCGCAGGGCCAGGGAGCGTGCAGAACAGAGGCCATGGTCATTGGTGTTCCAGGAGTTGCTTGAGATTATTAATTTTTGAACATCATGCGTTTTTGTTTCGTGATGCTTCCCTTTGAGTACTACTCACCCGTAAGCGGTGGGGCGATAGCCACGGTGACCATGAACGTTGTCCGGGAGCTTTTGAAACAGGGGCACGAGGCTGTGGTTCTCAGTGTTGACGACGGCCAGCCAGGGTACGCCGCTGGTGAGGTAAGACAGATGCCGATGGAGACTCAGGGTCCGGTGGGTGGCTTTGTGTCCCATTTGGAGGCTCGGCTCCGTCGCTGGGATTGGCCGAACCAGGGCCGTTTTTGGCGGGCGGTCCATCAGGAACTCCAAATGGTGAACCCTGATGTGGTTGTTCTCGCGAATGATTTAGTTGGGGCTGCGGAGGTCCGCAAAGTTTTGCCGGGAGTCCGGGTGGTGGTTTGGGTGCACAATGAATGCCACTCCAGCGGGGACACCGCCGCAGGGCTAGCCTCGGCCGATGCCTTTTTGAGCTGCAGTCAATACATTCAGGAATGGCTGTTGAGAAACTGCAAGGTTTCACCCGATCGCGTGCACAACGCTTACGCGGGGGTCGACGGGAGCCTTTTTTATCCAAGCAGCCACAGGCCTTCCGAGGGATTGAGGCTTCTTTTTACGGGGCGTCTGGATCCGAATAAGGGGGTGGATCTGGCGGTAGAAGTGCTCCGAAAGATGAAATTAGCGGGCTTGCCCGTTTCGCTTACGGTGGCGGGCCATTCTTGGTTTTATAGGCGAGCAGGGGTGGGCGCGGACCCTTTTTTGGCGAGCCTCAGAAAGGCCATGAGCGAAATGGAAGTGGATTGGCTAGGGCATGTCCCCCGGCGCTGGATACCAGCAGTGATGCGGGAGCACGATGTTTCCCTTGTGATTTCGCGCTCCCAGGAACCTTTCGGGTTGGTGGTGTTGGAGGCCATGGCCTCTGGGTTGGCGGTAATGGCCTCTCCGCATGGTGGCCTGAGTGAGGCATGCGGGGAGGCCGGGATTTTTGTGGATCCTGAAAACACGTCGCAAATCGCTCAAAAGCTTGGGGTGTTATGCGCGGACAGAAATCAACTCCGGAAATGGCAGCAGCTCTCCATCCAGAGGGCGGCGAGGGCGAGCTGGAAAAATACGGCGGATGTTCTCTTAAAGGCCTCCGGGCAAAATAATCCAATCGCTATTACTTGAGTCTAAAAAAACATCGAAGCCCCAGCGGGGCCGCTCAGGGTTGAAGGGCGTAAAATCTGGGACGTTGTAAAACAAAAGGAAAAGGGGGGGGGAGTGAATATCGCGATGAGTTCCTTGTATCTGCCCGGTGGCAGTAAAATTGGCGTCGGCTATCAGGTGCATCACATGGCAAATCAAATGGTCTTGAGGGGTCATTGCGTCACCGTTTTTTCACAGTGCGAAGCAGGGGAAGGCCGGATGTATAATCTGGTTCAGGTGAAGGCGAAAAAGAGACTCCGCACCTTCGGGTTTGCGTGGGATTTGCGAAAGATCGATTTTTCAAAATTTGATGTTTTACACGCCCACGGGGACGACTGGTTTCTTTGGAGTAAACGCCGTCCCCATCATGTGCACACGTACCACGGTTCGTGTTATGCAGAGTTCCAGCACCAAAGCGGGATGCGTGAAAAGCTGCGGATGCTCGCGCTGGCTGTTTGCGAATACGGCTCCACGCACCTTTGCGACGTCACCGTTGCCGTATCGGAAAACACTCGGACGTACCTGCCCGCTGTCCGGCATGTTGTTCCAAATGGTGTGGATTTGGACCGGTTTTATCCCGGGCTGGAGAAATCCCCCGGCCCCACCATTTTATTTGTTGGAACAATGCGGGGGAGAAAACGCGGGGCTGCGCTTTTGAAGGCGTTTTCCGAGGATGTGCTGAAAACAATTCCCGACGCTGTGTTGTGGGTGGTTTGTGAAGAGCCTGTTTCAGGGCCGAATATTCACTGGTTTGGACGGGTTTCCGAGGACGTCCTTTGCGAACTTTACCGCAAGGCGTGGGTGTTTTGTCTTCCGAGCACCTACGAAGGGTTTGGTGTGCCTTATATCGAGGCGATGGCCTCCGGAACCGCGATCGTAGCCACACCGAATCAGGGCGCGGTGGAGGTGCTTAATGGCGGCGCGTACGGTGTGATTGTTCCGGAGGACCAACTTGGCCAGGGGATTGTCCGCGTTCTTTGTGATGAAACGCTTCGTCACGGATTGGAAAAAAACGGTTTACGGGAGGCTCGTCGTTATGACTGGGGGCGAGTGTGCGGCGCCTATGAAAAACTCTATCATATGCGCTCTGAAAAAAGAGCAGGGCACGAGGCCGGAGAGGTTGTGTCATGAAGCGCGTCGCATTGTTTCCAAGCGCATTTCACCCAAGCCTTGGTGGCGTGGAAGAGTTGACTGGGCAACTGGCGGTGCATCTCCAAAAGCGTGGGGTTAAATCGCTTATTTGTGTCAACCAATGGCCGCGAAGCCTGCCTGCAGTGGATCGTTGGAATGGTTTTGCCGTGAGGCGCTTTCCATTCCGTCTCCCTGAGTATGGAGTGAAAGCAAAAGTCAGTTTCTACTTGAGTCGCCACCGGGTGATGCGTGGGGTGGTTCGGGCCTTGGAACACTTCAGGGCGGAAGCGGTGCACGTGCAGTGTATGAGTTCCAACGCGTGGTATGCTTACGGTGCGGCAGCGGTTTTAAACTTGCCACTGATCGTGAGCATTCAAGGGGAACGGACCATGGACGCTCAGGGCATTTATGAGAAGTCTCCCCTGTACAACCGGATTCTGTGTCGTGTGCTTACACAGGCGGACCAGGTCACGGCGTGTTCAGCGGCGACCCTTCAAGACATTAAGTCCTTCGTAGGGGGTGGGATCGCTCAGAAATCTAAAGTTATTTACAATGGCGTGGGTGGAGAGGCGTTCGAAGACGGGGTAAAGTGGCCTCACCCGAAGCCTTACTTGCTGGCAATCGGAAGGCTCGTTCCACAGAAGGGGTTTCGCCAACTTTTGGAGGCTTACGCCAGTGCGAATCTTGGGTTGATGGATCTTATGATTGCTGGAGACGGGCCTGACGCCGGTGCGTTGAGGCAGTTGGCGGCAGAGTTTGGCATATCAGAGCGTGTGCACTTTCCCGGGAGGGCGGGCCGTGCGATGGTGCAGGCCCTTATGCGGGGGTGTAGTGGGTTGGTGGTGCCTTCTCTACGTGAGCCGATGGGGATCGTTGCCCTGGAGGGTATGGCGGCTGGCAAACCCCTCTTGGTGAGCGCCGTGGATGGCTTGAAGGAGATCGCCAAAGAGGGGCCCTGGTGCAGGCGTGTTCCTCCTGGAAACGTGGCGGCTTTGAGCCGGGGTCTGCAGTGGATAGAGGCACTGGGGGTGCTTGGACCCCTTGAAAAACAACAGGAGTATGCCCAGAAGTTCCTCTGGGAGCGGCTGACCGACGAATATCTGGGAGTCTATTCCACGGCTCTTGAGGGCTATTAAAAGCGCTTTGCCGCATTAGCCTCTTAGAAGCGAGGGGGGACGATTTATCGAAACGCGGATAGGGGATGACTTTCGATTTATCTGGCGTGAAGGCGGCAGAAACCGGGGTTGGGGAACAAAAAGGAAAGAGGATTTGAATGCATCTATATCGTGAATTACGGAGGAGGCAGCAGTTTGGGCGTGTGATCAAAGTGGCGGTGAGTGGCATCGGGTCCATGGGGCGGGGAATCGCACTGCAACTCCGTTCCATGCATGGCATGGAGCCTGCGATTTTGATTAATCGCACAGTAGAGCACGCGGTAGATGCCTGGCTGACTGCCGGCGTGGCTCGGGATGAGATCGTAGTGAGCGACGATCCCAGATTGCTGCAAATTGGGGTCGAGCAGGGACTCGCATGTGTTTGCAGAGAGGTGGGTTCCGCTATGGAAGTGAAGGAGATTGAAGTTCTGGTAGAAGCGACCGGCACTGTAGGACACGGCGCCCGGTCCGTTTTGGGTGCCATCAATGCGGGCAAACACGTTGTCGTCATGAATGCCGAGTTGGACGCCACCATCGGCTGCTATCTGGCGGAGCGAGCGCGCCAGCAGGGAGTGGTTTACGGTTATGTGGACGGGGATCATCCCGGAGTGCTGATGCGTATTTTAGAATGGGTGGACCTGCACGGGTTCGAGATTGTCGCAGCCGTGAGTTGTTGGGATTCTTTGGATGTACGGGCCACTCCAGACTCCGCCATGCAGAGAGCCGCGCGCATGAAAACAAGCCCGCACGTGGCGTGCTCCTTCATGGATGGAACAAAAATGAATCTGGTGAACGCCGTTATTTCAAACGCCACGGGATTGGTGCCGGAGTGCAGGGGCATGCATGGAGTTGAAACCACGCTGAAGAACGCCGTTCGCGATTTTGGAAGTCTTTTGGGTAAGCCCGGAGTCGTGGACTACACACTGGGCGGGGACTTTGGAGGCGGTGCTTTTGTGATCGGGCGTTGCAGCGACTGGGAAAGAGTCGGGCATTATTTTGATTACCTCAAACAGGAGTATGGGCCGGACTATCTCTTTTTCAGGCCGTACCATCTGTGTCATCTGGAAGCACCGCTCTCAGTGGCTGAGGCGGTGATCTATCGGGAGCCCACCGTGGCTCCGATCGGCGCTCCTGTGGCGGATGTCATTGCAATCGCCAAGAAAGATTTGGAGCCGGGGGAGGTGCTTGATGAGATTGGCGGGGTTAGTTTTTATGGCCAGATTGACACCGTTGAGCGAGCTCGCGAGTTTGTACCATGCGGTCTGGCCAGCGGTGCCGTCATCGTGAGGCCGGTGGCGGCTGACGAACCCATTCCGCGCGATGCTGTGGAGTTTTCCACCGGCAATTACGGGCTGAATTTGAGGTGCCTGCAGGAAACACTTTTCTCTACATTTCAGCCCACGCCTTCGCATGTGTACGCCTGAGCTTAGCATCATCGTTGCGGCCCGTGATGCGGCGCCGTTTATCGGGCAAACTCTGGAAAGCATCCGCGGGCAACGCTTCGAGAATTGGGAATGTATCGTCGTTGATGACGGCTCTTCAGATCACACTGCCGCCGTCGTGCGTCACATTGCGGACAAAGATAGCCGGTTTACGCTGGTTCGACAGAGTTTTGGCGGTTTGTCCAAGGCAAGGAACCGCGGTTTTTTGGAAAGTGTCCCCGCGAGCAAATACGTTTCGTTCATGGATGCCACAGACGTTTGGGAGCCAAATGCACTGGTGTCTTTGGTGGAGTCTCTGGAGCAGAATGAGGGAGCGATAGGGGCGCATGGTCTTGCGGAGCTAATGGACAGGGAGGGTAGGCCGTTGGCCCCTGGTACTTTTTCGGCTTTTGGCCGCCAGCGTCTCGGCTATCGAAATGGAGCGATCATCGAATGGCCCGCGTGCGAACCCACGGTTTTCGAAACCTTGGTATGGTCGGATCCGCTTTACCCACCGGGGTTATGGGTGGCTAGACGGACGGCGTATGAAAGTGTCGGGCTTTATGATCCCGGATTGCAGCAGTGCGAAAATTGGGACATGGCGCTGAGGTTGAGCCGTCTTGGGCCTATCCATTTTACGGATCATGTAGTGCTGTATCACAGACGCTGTGGAGAAGCCGCCGCGGGCGGCGTGTGGTCTGATTTATGGGGAGTGCGACGGTTGCACCGGAAGACGTTTTTCTCGCGGGAGAACTCCCCTGCGCAGCGCCTGATGCTTAGGGAAGGTTGGCGGGCGTGGCAGCGTTTTAAAATCAGGGAGGTCTGGGGCAAAGCGGTTTCCAGTTGCGTGAGGGGTGCGCCGCTTGGGGTGATGGAAGCGGGCTGGCAGTTGCCTCTTCACGCCGTGGAATACGTGTGCGGAAAGCCTTCTCTACTCGGGCTCTAAAGTTCTATGCGGAAGCCGGGGGCAATCGCTGTGCGGGCGGCTATCTGGAGCGTTCGCCCAAGGAGACGATCGCGGCGAAGTCGGCGGCTTCCATCGGCATGACCGAGAGGCGCGACTGGCGGATGAGGGGGATCGTCGACAGGGTGGGGTGCTGTTTAAGGGTCTCCAGCGTGACCGGATGCGGCAGCGCTTCCTCCGGAACCAAGTCGACGCAGTACCACTCGCCTTCGGTTGCCGTTGGGTCGGGGTAGGCCTCCTTCTCTACTCGGGCGATCCCGACCACCGCTTTGCCCACCACGCTGTGATAGAAAAGAACGCGGTCCCCTTTGCGCATAGCGAGCAGGTTTTTGCGGGCTTGGAAATTCCGTACGCCCGTCCACGCCGTTTTGCCGTCGGTGACGAACTGGGACCAGGAATAGGCGGTGGGCTCTTGTTTAACGAGCCAGCAGGCGGCGGTGGGCATGGGTGCGAACGTGGGTTGAGGGCAGTTTTGGAATGAGTTGCGGCGAATCCCCTTCAGGAGAAGGCGGTGCCGTCCGAAGAGATTACCCCCGAACCCGGCGACGCAGGCCAGGGAAGGGGGCGACTTCGTTTGCCTAGGCCGAAGGCATGGGCATATCCGGTTCGACCTCGGCGGCGTAATCCACGCCCGGAAGGCCGAATCCAAACAGGCGTAAGAACTCCTCCCGGTAACCGACGATGTCGGAAACCTGGGGGAGGGTTTCCGTGGTAACGCCCGGCCAAACGGCTGCGACGGCGGCCTGGATTTCGGGGCGCATTTCCCAGTCATCAATCCGGATGCGGCCTTTTTCGTCCGGCTGCGGGGCGGCGCCGTTGTAGAGGTGCTCGGCAAAGAGCCGCTCGATCTGCTCGATGCAGCCTTCGTGCAGGCCTCTTTCCTTCATGACTTTGTACAGGAGCGAAATGTAGAGGGGCACGACCGGGATGGCGCTGCTGGCCTGTGTGACCAGCGCCTTGTTCACGGAGACGAAGGCGGCGCCACCGGTGGGGGCCAGTTTGTGGGTGAGACGCTCTGCGGTGGCCTCGAGGTCTTCTTTGGCACGGCCGATGGTGCCGTTGCGGTAAATGGCCCAGGTGATGTCCGGCCCGATATAGGAGTAGGCCACGGTTTTGGCGCCCGGGGCGAGCGCACCCGCGGCAGAGAGGGCGTCGATCCACATCTCCCAGTCCTCGCCGCCCATGACGGTGACGGTGTCGGCGATTTCCTCCTCGGAGGCGGGTTCGATGGTGATGTCGGTGACGATGCCGCGGTCAGTGTCCACGGTTTTAGCCGTGAAAGGGGCGCCCACGGGCTTGAGTGTTGATTTTGCGGTGAGGCCCGTTTTGGGGTTGGTGCGTCTGGGCGAGGCGAGGCTGTAAACGACGAGATCGACGTGGCCCAGATCCTCTTTGATGCGATCGATGGTCAGTTTTTTGATTTCCTCAGAGTAGGCGTCGCCGTTGATGCTTTTGGCGTAGAGCCCCGCCGCGTGAGCCGCCTTTTCAAAAGCGCAGGAGTTGTACCAGCCGGCGCTGGCGGGTTTACCGTTGTCGGAGGGCCGTTCAAAAAAGATGCCCAAGGTGGCGGCGCCGCCTGCAAAAGCGGGGACTATCCTCGAAGCCAGGCCGTAGCCTGTGGAGGATCCGATAACGAGGACGCGTTTGGGCATGTCGGCCAGCGGACCCTTTGCTTTCACGTACTCGATCTGTTGCTGCACGTGTTCGGCGCAGCCATCGGGATGCGCTGTGATGCAAATGAAACCGCGGACTTTCGGTTGAATGATCATGGGATGGACTTTGGGCAATCTCTCCCAACTTGGCCAACCCAAATGCGAGGGGTAAGAACGGACTTTTGCACACGAAGAACCGCTTTCGCTGATTTTTGTCCCTTTTATTATCATTCGCCAGGTGTTGTCTTAGCCAAGGCCTCCGTGAGTTAGATATCTCGGGGCGCCGTTAATTTACCCCCATCTGTATGAAGTACTCTGTTTTTGGCGCTCTTTTCTTTGGATTCGCAATAGGCCTTTGCCCGGCCGCCGAACCCGCCGAGCTTCCCCTGTCCTCCCAACCGTCCGGCCTAAAATGGATTTGGTCCCAAGGGAAGGCCACGCCGGAGGCCTTTTTTGAGCGGGAGTTTCTTCTGTCCTCGCCCCCCGCCAGCGCCAAAATCCAGGTCGCCTGCGACAACGGGTGCAAAGTGTTTTTGAACGGGCAACTCGTGGTGACCAATCCCGATTGGAACCAGCCGAGCACAGCCGATGTAAAAGCCGGCCTCCTCTCCGGTGCAAACAAGCTCCGGGTCGAGGCGAAAAACGAGGGAGGCGCGGCAGGTCTCGTGGTTTCCCTGGAGGTCTCGCTACTTGATGGAACCCGCCGACGCCTGGAAACCAACGGGAGTTGGCTGGCCGCTCCGCTTGCCGGGGAGGCGTTGAAGCCCGCCCAGGAACTCAAGCCTTACGGGGAGGGGCCTTGGGGAAAGGCTTTTGAGCATCAAGCGGCCGCCGTCAAAGGGCCCGCTGTCATCAAAGTTCCCGAGGGGTTCCGGGTGGAGCAATTGCACGCCCTGAGCGAACCGGAGGGCTCTTGGGTGGCCATGTGTGCGGATGCCAAGGGTCGTCTCATCGCCTCCGATGTAAACGGCAAACTCGTGCGGATCACACCCGCGCCCGTGGGTGCGGACCTCTCCGAGACAAAAATCGAGCCCATCAATCTTGAAATTGGCTGTGCCAACGGACTGCTCTGGGCCTTTGACAGTCTGTACGTGATGGTCTGCCGCGAAGGTGTTTATGGAACGGGATCGGGCGTGTACCGGGTCACCGATACCGACGGGGACGACGTGTTGGACAAGGTCGAGCTGCTGCGCAAGATCAACGGGCAGGGTGACCACGGTCCACACGCTCTGATTCTCACGCCCGGGGGCAAAAGCATCACCGTGGTGTGCGGCAACTCCACGCGCCTTACCGAAATTCAGCACCATCAGGTGCCGCCGATTTGGAAGGACGATCTGGCGCTGCCCAAGCTTGTGGGTCACGGGTTCATGTTGGGTGCGGGCGCCCCGGGCGGGTACATTTGCCGAATGTCCCCCGACGGCCAGGACTGGACTCTCGTTTCGGCCGGGCTCAGAAACGAGTACGACGCCGCCTACAACAGGGACGGGGAACTCTTCACCTACGACGCTGACATGGAGTGGGATCTAACGCTGCCCTGGTACCGTCCCACGCGCCTCTGCCACCTCGTGGATGGCGCGGACTTCGGCTGGAGGAGCGTCTCTGGCAAGTGGCCCGAGGACTTTGCGGACTCCCTGCCGCCTGTTGTGAACATCGGGCGAGGAAGTCCTACGGGAGTGGCTTTCGGGTACGGAACGAAGTTCCCGGCTCGTTACCAGGAGGCCCTGTTCATCGCGGACTGGACCTACGGGAAGCTCTATGCGGTTCACATGCGCGAGCAGGGGGCGTCGTATGCCGCTGATTTCGAGGTTTTTGCGGAGGGAAAACCGCTGCCGCTCACGGATGTGGTGGTCAGCCCGAAGGACGGTGCGTTGTATTTTGCGACGGGCACCCGCAAGGGCAGCAGCGCCCTTTACCGGGTTGTTTATGAAGGCAAGGAAAGCGTTGCAACGGTGGTGCCCAAGGGGGATTCCAGCGCAGCAGCGCTGCGCTCTCTCCGGCACAAAATCGAGGACGGTTATCACTCCACGGACGAGGCTTCCCTCTCCCTGGCCCTTGAAAACCTCGCGCATGCCGACCGCTTCATCCGCTTTGCCGCCAGAACCCTGCTGGAGTTCCGCGACCCCGCCCAATGGGCCTCTCGTGCGTTGGCGCTCACCGCGCCGCGTGCGCTTGTGCAGACGGCGCTTGCTCTGGCGCGTTTGGAGAAGGGGGAGTTTAAGGACACGCTTTTGGCCAAGTTCGCCGCTTTGGATCTGAGCAAGCTCGACGCCAGCAACCGACTGGATGTGATCCGCGCTTTGCAGGTGGTTTCCGTGCGCTTGGGGGATCCTTCCGAGGAACCGGCAGCGGGTTTTGCGGCGCGATCCCAGCGCAATGCGTTGCTCGGGCTTTTGCATGCCGTTGTGCCGTCGCAGGATGCGCGTGTAAATGTGGAGGCCTCGCAGTTGTTGGTGCGCTGGGGGTCCCCTCTGGCGGCTGCGAAGATTAGCGACCTGTTCCAAAAAGCCGGCACGCAGGAGGAGCAGGTGAGCTACGGGGCGTGCCTGCGTCTTCTTTCAACGGGATGGCCCAAGGGGACGCGCGAGAATTACTTCCGCTGGTTCTTGCGGGAGGAGTTTAACAAGCCCGGTAACCTTGGGAAGTTCATGGCCGATATCCGGAAGGACGCTGTGGCGGCCTTTGCGAAGTCCACCATGGAGGCGGATGAACGCACGGCCCTGCAGACGGTGTTGGACGCAAAACCCGAGGCCCGCCCCGCGCCGCCCGTGGCGTCCCGGTTGTTTGTGAAGAATTGGAGCACCGAGGAGTTGAGCGCACGCGTGGAGCCGCTTTTAAAGGGCGCGAGGGATCTGGAGCACGGGAAAACGCTCTTCCGTGAAACGGGTTGCGTGGCGTGTCACGCCTTCAAGGGCGAGGGCGGGGCGGTCGGTCCGGACCTGAGCCTGCTTGCAGGGCGGTTCGGGGTGAAGGAGATCATCGAGAGCATCACCGAACCGAGCAAGGTGATCAGCGACCAGTACGGGACGGTGAACCTCACTCTCAAGGACGGTTCAGTGCACCTCGGGCGGCTGGTGAACGAGGGGCCCGATTTAGTCCAGATTCAGGAGAACCTGTACATCCCCTCGGACGTGCGAGACTTTGCCCGCAAGGAGGTGGCCAAGCTGGAGGCCTCGCCCATTTCGCTCATGCCCCCGGGCTTGGTGAACACGTGCCATCCTGAGGACGTGGCCGATTTGGTGGCGTGGCTTCTAACCGGGCTGAAGTAGGCGGCGGCTTTTCGGGTTGCGTTCGGGGTGGTCGCTGTGTCGAAAATAACGCTGAAGCTGCTCGTGTGTTGCTTGCCAAAAGAAGCACAGAGAGCGCGCTCGCAGGTTGCCCGAGAGGGCGCGCGCGCCGTTATCTGACGGGGGCGAGCCACCCCTTTCCCCGTGGCGTCAGTCGACCTTGAGTTTGCGGCGGAACACCGTGTCTCCGTTTGTGACGTAGAGGTACTCGTGGTTGGCTCCGGCGAGTGTGCAGCTGGTCAGCGGCTTGGCCTCGTTGGGCTTGGCGAGGACTCCGCAGTGGCGCCCAGTCGGATCGAAGATCTGGATGCCAAGCGCCGAGGTCACGTAGTAACGGCCGGACTTGTCGACGGCCATTCCATCCCCTTTCGAGGCGCTCTGGTAGGGCGGGGGTTCGGCTGATTTGAATTCGCCTTTGGGATCGATCGGCAGACGCAGCGTCATCGTGGGCATTTTTGCGTCGAGTGAGGCGTCTGCGTTTACGCGGAAGGTCCAGACGTTTTCGCCCTTGTATTCGGAGACGGCCAGCGTGCCGCCATCGGAGGACAAGGCGATTCCGTTGGGCCCTGCGATGCCGGTGTCGGCGGTGGTGACTTCGCCTGACTTGATCTGGATGCGGGTGATTTTTTGCTGGCCGGTTTCCGTGATGTAAATGAAACCATCGGAGCTGACGGCCAGGTCGTTGGGTTTCACTCCCGCTGCAATTTCCTTCACTGCGCCCGATTGCGGGTCGATGGAGATGACCCGGCTTTTCGCGCCCTGGCACGCGTAGAGGAGGCCGTCAGGGCCGAACTTCAAACCGCTCACGGATTCGTTGGAGATTTCGGTGCGTTTGCCATCGGTCGCGCTGACCTTGTAGACGGCGGGCGCCTTCATGTCGCAAAAGTAGAAGTTGCCTTGGGCGTCGGGGCAGGGAGCATCGGCAAACCCGAGGTTCTCGGCGACGACCTGCCAGTTTTCGCCGGGGATGAGCTGGCGTAGGATGGTCATGTCGCCCTTGAGCGGGCCGTTGGTGTCCGCGGTGAACTGGTGTTTTTCTTTGCGCCAGAGCCATTTCAAGGCGTCTGGGAAAAGCGCTCCGCCGTGTTCGCTGCTGTGGCTGAAGCCTTCCGCCCAGTCGAAGCGCGTGTCGTAACCCATGTGTTTTAGGGCGGCGGACATGAGTTTGTTGGCGAGGGGCCAGCTGCCGAACTGGTTGTCGACGTCGCCGCTGGTGTCCGCGAGGTAGACGCGGAGGGGCTTCTGCTCGGTTTTACGAATGAGGGAGGGGTAGACATTGCCCCCGCGGATGTTGGTGAAGCTTCCGATTGTGGAGAGTACTTTCCTGAATGATTCGGGGTGTTCCCACGCGGCGGTGAAGGCGCAGATGCCGCCGGAGCTGGAGCCGCAGATGGCGCGTTGTTCGGGATCCTTCGTGAGTGTGTAGCGCTTCTCAACTTCGGGAATAATCTCTTCCAAAAGGAAGCGGGAATAGCGGTCGCCGAGGCTGTCGTATTCGAAGCTCCGGTTGGAGCGGGGTTTGGCATTGGGGGCGGGCTGCGCGCCGGGTTCGGGTTTGAAGTTGCCGGGGTTGATGAAGACCGCGATGGTGACGGGCATCTCGCCGCGGGCGATGAGGTTGTCAAACACGATGGGCACGCGCCAACGGCCCTTGGTGTCGCGGTAGCCTTTGCCGTCCTGAAAGATCATGAGGGCTGCCGGGCTCTCCTTTTTGTATTGGGCGGGCACGTAGATGGACCACTCGCGGGTGGTGTTTTCAAAGATCTTGGACTCCCACGCAGGGAGGTCTTCGACGGTGCCGTGCGGAACGTCCTGGCGTTCGAGCGCGTCTGGGTGCGGTTGCCAGGCGGGGGCGGGTTGTTGGGCCACGAGCGGGGTTGCCGCGAGGGAGGAGGTCAGGACTAGGGCGGAGCAGAAAAGTTTCATTGGAGGAGGAAGTGTTGGGAGTGGGCTCTGTTCTTAGGGCGGCTGGTTACTTCGCCTGGTCGGCCCAAAGCCAGCGTAGGGCGTTGGGGATTTGGTCTCCTCCCCAAGTGCCGCTGTGTCCTCCGTCTGTCATCACGAACTGGTAGTCGTAGCCGGCGAATTTGAGTGCCGTGGCCAGGTCCTCATTGCCGACGGGCCAGTTGCCGAAAAGATTATCCAGGTCGTCTTTACCCTCTTGAAGGTAGACTTTTATCGGCTTGGGAGTCGGCTTTGATTTGCGCACCAGTCCCGGATAGGCCCAGCCCCCGCGGATGTTTGCGAAGCTGCCAATGTGGCTGAGGACCTTTCCGAATTGCTCCGGTTTTTCCCACGCCACGGTGAAGGCGCAGATGCCGCCGGAGGAGATTCCGCAGACGGCCCGCTTCTGCGGTTCAGGGGAAACGTTAAGTCCTTTGAGCGCCACCGGTAGGAATTCTTCGGTGAGAAATCGTGCGTAACGGTCTCCCATCGAGTCGTATTCGAAGGAGCGGTTGCTGCGGTCTTTGGCGCCGGGCCTGTTGGCTGGGATGGTGCCCGGAGAGACAAACACGGCAATGGTGACTGGCATCGCCTTCTGCTGGATGAGGTTGTCAAACACGACCGGGATCCGGAAGGCGCCGTCCTTTTTGGCGTAGCCACCGCCGTCCATGAAAACCATCAGGGCGGCAGGTTTTTGCGCCGAGTACTGGGCCGGCACGTAGACGCTGAAGTCGCGCTTGGTGTTGGGAAAGATCTGGCTGTCTGCAAAGACTCCGCTGGTGACTTTGCCCTCGGGAACGCCGGGTTGGACGTTTCTATCGGGGTTTTGCGGGTTGAGTGCGTCCGCGGCGGGCAGCGGGGCGTAGGCCGTTGCGAAGATCGCGGTAGCGATCAGGAGGGTGGTTTTCATGAAGGGATGAGGGTGGTGTTTTCGTCAAAGACCGGGAGGGGTTCGCGCAGGGGGGCTTCTTCAAGGGCGGAGCACGCCAGCGGATTTTGAGTGGGGCGGATTAAGGGGCGGAACTGAAGGCTTTCCAGGCGGCTTCCAGCGACTCTGCGGAGGGCGCGCCGGAGTGCACATAGAGGCCGTACTGGAGCCTGAGGGTTTGTCCGGGAGCGAGCGTGATGGGATTGCCGAACGTGAGCGCCGCGCCCATCCATCCGTCGTCGCGTACATGGAAAGGCACGGGGTGGTTGGGGTTTGAGGGGTGATCAAAGAGGGTGATGCCCTCCTGGATTTCATTGGTCACGGGGCCCGAATAGTCCACCCAGCGGGCGTTTTTGCGGAAACAGCCCTTTTCATCGACGCCCCCTTCCGAGTTGCGGATGGTGCCGCCGCCGTCTTTAACGCCGATGGTTTTGGCCATTCGGACGCCCAGCATTCCGAAGGCCGTGTCCCCCAGTTGGACGGCATCTTTCAGCGGGGTGAGCTGCAAGTCGATGAGCAGCAGCCATTCCCCGTTTTGCAGGGGTTTGATTGTGAGGATGCGTTTGTCCTCCAGAAGATCGGCGCCGTCCGGAGAACGCCAGACCGAGGCCGTCTGCACGCTGGCTGAGTCGTCCCCGTCGGTGAGTTTTTCAACGCGCTTGTGGAGGATGCGCGCTCCGCTGGTGTCAGCCCAAAAGCTGAGGCCGTTGACGGCGGCGTGGGAAATCCACACCGAATTGTGGTGGCTGTGGGTGATGGGGTCGTGCGGGTGCCCCATCCGCGTGAGGGAGAATCCGGAGGGTCCGTTGATCGGAAAGAGGAAGGGTCGCTGCTGGCCGGGGCCGAAGTAGAGGCGTGTGAGTTCGCGGTGGTCGCACTCAAAAGAAACTTGGTCCTGGGGCAGGGGAATGGCCTGTACCCGCGGCACGGGTTTGGGTTCTGCTGCGCCGCCCTGCGGGGCGAGGACGCCGCTCAGGGACGCAAGGAAGGCGCCCAGCGGGACAAAGGCGGCGAGGAAATTCCGCGGGAGGGGGCGGAGCGAGGTTTTAGCGCGCACGGACTTCTGGGGGGAGAAGTTCTGGGGGGAGGGAGTTAAGGGAGCGAGTTTACTGGCGTTTCCAGTTGCCGATATCGTCTTCGGTGCCGGGGATGCGGTCCTTGCCTGCGGAGAAGAGGTCGTAGCCATCAGCATTGCGGCGGCCGGGTGCGGCGTACTGGTACTCCATGCCCCAAGGGTCCATGGGCACTTCCTTGAGGAGCTGGCGCCAATTGCGAGGGGCCGGGGAGGAGGAGGGCTGCTGGACAAGCGCCTTGAGGCCCTGCTCGGAGCTGGGTGGGAAACCGTTCATGCTTTCGTAGACCATGAGCTGGGTCTGCATGGTTTGGAGATCGCTTTTTATTTTGGTGTCCTTGGCGACCCCAAGGTTGTCCCCGAGGGTGTAGGCCGCCACACCGGCCAGCAGGCCGATGATCATGACGACCATCATGATTTCGATGAGGGTGAAGCCGGAACGAAGCTTGAGTGCGGAGCGTTGCATATAAAACGGGAGAAAAGGGTTAGCGGCGGTAGCGGAGTTGGATTTCAACCCGGCGGACTTCGACGGGTTCCAGCGAGTCTGTCTGGAGGAAGTTGAGGGTGTTGACGCCCTTGGCGAGCTGCTTGCCGGGAATGAACTGCTGGACGCGGATCCAGCCGCCGTAACGCAAAAGGGTTTCCTGGGTTCCAGGAACCGGCCGGGCACGCCAGGCCGGGTCGGCGAGGTCGGGAAGGGTGAGTGCGGCGGGGGGCAGATCGGCGTTGTTTAGCTGGAGAAGCGGAGGGTTTTCCGCAATCGCATTGCGCACTTCAAAGGTGAGCATCGCGCCCTCCGGGGTGCGAGAGATTTGGAATTCCAGCGTTTCTGCGCGTTCGGCTTGAAGTGTAAACGGGCCGGCATCGAGCAGAGCCTGCACCCTGTCCCAGAGCAGTCGGTCCTGTTCGGAAGGGGCCACGGTGCTGGCCGCATTGCCAAAGGCGTCGACCACGGGCTCGGGCGAAAAGTCGATGGACTGAAGGACCTGGGTGAAGCGCATGGCTCCGGCGCAAAGGCTTTGGAGGCGCTCCCCCTTTTTGGGAAGTTCCAGTTCGATGTAATTTGCTCCCTCCGTGGCCACGCGGATGGTCTCGGTCACGGATTGGGTCGCGGAGCCGAAGGAAGGGGTGCGGAAGATTTGCTGGCCCGTTTCGCTCCAGGCCGTCACGACCGCCTGGCCGGGGCCCGCCGCCAGGCCGACCCGCAGCTCCACAAAGGGAGCCAGGGATTTCATCTGACGCAAATCCATGCGAACCACGGTGATTTGCATCTGCTCGACATCCGCCCGGTAGTGGCGCACTCCGACGCCCTGGAGCCAGAGCGGGAGGGTCATCTGGGCCCGCTCCGCAAGGAGGCTTGCCGGGTCGAAACGGATGGTGAACGGAGTGGGGTGCGGCTTGAATTGCGCGTTCGCCTGGGGGGAGAGCAGAGGCATCAGGCAGAGCGCAGCGGCGCACGCGTGACGGGAGAGCGGATGGCGAAATTTCATGGGGGGCGAGGGAAAGCGGGCGTAATGAGGAAAGGGAGATTCGGGGCCTTAAACGCCGCCGGGGCGGAGTCCTTTGGTCATAGAGAACACAGCACTTAGGATGCCGAAAACCACAAAACCCACCACCACAGCGATGCCCACCATCACCAAAGGCGGGATCAGGGTGGAAATAAGCTTCACCTGCTTGTCCAGTTCGCGGTCGTAGACGTCGGCGACGTTGTTGAGGGTCTCGCCAAGGCGGCCTGATTGTTCGCCCACCGCGAGCATGTCGACGAAAAGTTCGGGAAAGAGTTTTTGCTGGGCGATCGCGTTGGAAAGGGCGACGCCATCCACGACGGCGCGCTGGACTTGCTTCATTCGCTCGAGAATATAGGCGTTGCCCGCGATGTCTTGGATCAGCTCCAGGGCGCGCACCAGCGTCACCCCGTTCAGGATGAGGGTGCCCAGAGTGCGCCCGAACTGGGCATAGTAGCGGTGGCTGAGGACGCTGCCGTAGCCGGGGATGCGCAATTGAAAGGCGTCCCACTGTTTGCGGCCCGAAGGGGTGGCCGTCCAGGAGCGCATGAGCATGAGGAGACCCATGGCCACAAGCGCCGCGGCCCACCACCAGTGGACGATCGCTTCGTGCACGCCCATCAGGATTTGCGTGGGCATCGGCAGTTCCTGGTTGGTGTCGGTGAAAAACTTCATGAGTTTTGGAACCATGAAGGTCATGAAAAAGATCACCATCACGATCCCGACCACGACAAGGACGGCGGGATAGACCAGCGCTTGCTGCACGCGGTCGCGCAAGTTTTTAACGTCGGCAAGGTAGGTGACGAGGCGTTTGAGGATTTCGCCCAACGTGCCCGAGGCCTCTCCGGCCGCGACCATGTTGACGTAGAGCGGTTCGAAAATTTTGGGATAGTCCTTGAGGGCCTGGGAAAGGCTGCGGCCCTCCACAAGGGCCTGATGCAGGCCTTTGGAGAGGCCGTGCAGCTTCGGGTGTTTCATGCGGCGCACGAGGATCTGAAGGGCCTCGTCCAGCGTCATTCCCGCGCCCAGAAGCAGCGCGAGCTGTTCTGTAAAAAGATGCTGCTGGTCGTGAGAAAGTGTCGTGACCAGCGGTGCCGAACCTGCAGGCGCCGCGGTTTTGGCCTGAGTGGCCCCGCCCGCTTCGGCCGCCGGCTTGATGCGAATTGGGAAGCCCTTGGTTTTTTCAACCTCGCGGATGGCGGCGCTACGGTCGGCGCATTCGAGCAGCCCTTCCACCATTTCGCCATTGGCGGCTCGGGCGAGGAAGTGGAATTGCGGCATAGAGGAAGGGGGGCTGAGTGGCTGCAGGAGGGAGGCTAGAGGCGCCCTTCGTCGAGGTCGATGAAGTCAAAAAAAGTCTGCACGTCTGTGCGAGCCTGATGCCCCC
The DNA here is from genome assembly GCA_947479475.1 of Chthoniobacteraceae bacterium. Taxonomy (GTDB): domain Bacteria; phylum Verrucomicrobiota; class Verrucomicrobiia; order Chthoniobacterales; family Chthoniobacteraceae; genus Chth-196. Next base: position 3,830 of record CANJZW010000010.1, on the reverse strand, counting down.
CTTCGGCGAGGCGCTGTTTGAGCCTTTCAGAGCCTGAATCATTCCAGCCGCGTTTGCGCATGAATTCGTTCCAAACCTCGATTTGTTCATCCGTAGGGCGGTTGCCGTGCTGGAAGCACCACTCGAGGATTTCATCGTCCAAGGCGCCATCGTGGGCCAATGCGACAATGGAGTCGTAGGAGACGTTGAGGAAGTTGACGCAGCGCAGGTCGAACCCTTCGCCCAGGTTGGGGACGTAGTCTTCGTGCAGTTCACCGAGGGCGTGTTGTCTGATTTTATCTAGCATCCGTGCAAAGTGCACGATGCCCCCCGTTTTGGTGTGTGGGCTTCGGAGTTTAGACACAGGCATGAAGCCCGATTCTATGCGAGTGATTGTGCATGTGCAAGCCGCAGAGGCTAACTATCGGGCAAGCGGCCCCGGAGCGGGGAAAGCCGAGGAAAGGAAGGCGCCCTTTGGCACGGAGCGTCCCCGCCGGGCCCGTTCGGTTTGAGGTCGTGAATTTAGGAAAGTTCTCCGCGGGCCGTTTCGGCGTCTCAAACTGGTGGAGGGACAAGCCCCTGCGCTCACACCACGGCCGGTGGGCGTGGGCCGGCGTTGTTTTTTGGAGTGGGCTCCGCAGCCGCCCCCCAGGCTTGGAGGGACTCGAGCCAAGCCTGCTCCAGTGAGCGAGTTTTAGCACGAACAACGCCTGCTACTGCGCGAGCAGCTCGCGCAGGACGAAGGGCAGGATGCCGCCGTGGCGGTAGTAGTCCACTTCAATGGCAGTATCGATCCGGCTGCGCAGGGCCACCGTTTCCGTCGTGCCGTTGGCGCGGTGGATGTGGAGGGTGACTGTGCTCATGGGTCTGATTTCGTCGTTGAGTCCGGTGAAGTCGAAGGTCTCAGTGCCATCGAGGTGCAGCGACTGGGCGCTGACGCCTTCGGGGAATTGGAGCGGCAGAACGCCCATTCCAACGAGGTTGGAGCGGTGGATGCGTTCGAAGCTCTGCGCCACCACGGCTTTGACTCCGAGCAGACGGGTGCCTTTAGCCGCCCAGTCCCGGGAGGAACCGGTGCCGTATTCCTGGCCCGCGAAAATCACGAGGGGCGTGCCCTCGTTTTGGTAGCGGATCGAGGCGTCGTAAATGGCCTGCTGTTCGCCGCTGGGCTGGTGGATGGTCACGCCTCCTTCCACACCCGGAACCATCAGGTTCTTGATGCGTACGTTGGCGAACGTGCCGCGGGTCATGATGCGGTCGTTGCCCCGGCGCGAGCCGTAGCTGTTAAAGTCTTCGAAACCGACGGAGTGGTCGACGAGGAACTTGCCGGCTGGCGACGCCTTCTTGATCGCGCCCGCGGGCGAGATGTGGTCGGTGGTGACGGAATCCCCAAAAATTCCGAGGGGTCTGGCCCCGGTGATTTCGTGGATGTGTCCGGCCTGGAGGGAGAAGTCCTTGAAGAACGGAGGCTCCTGGATGTAGGTGCTGTCCGCGTCCCAGTGGTAGATTTCGCCGGTGGAGGAGGGGACCTCGTTCCATTTCGGGTTCTGGTTGGCGAAGTTGGAGTAGAGGCGGCGGAAGGCTTCGGGGGAAAGGGCGGAAGCCATGGCTTCGCGCACTTCCGCGAGCGAGGGCCAGATCTCTTTGAGGAACACGGGTTTGCCGTCGGCCCCGTCGCCGATGGGTTCCTTGGTGAGGTCCTTGTCCACGGTGCCCGCGAGAGCGAAAGCCACTACGAGGGGGGGTGACATCAGGAAGTTTGCCTTGATGTTCTGGTGGACACGCGCCTCGAAGTTGCGGTTGCCCGAGAGGACGCTGGCTGCGACAACGTCGTGCGCCTGAATGGCTTCCTCGAGCTTTGGATGCAGCGGCCCGGAGTTGCCGATGCAGGTGGTGCAGCCGAAGCCGACTACTTGGAACCCGAGTTGGTCGAGGTAGGGCTGCAGGCCGGTGCGGTCGAGATAGTCGGCCACCACGCGGGAGCCTGGCCCGAGGGAGGTTTTCACTGCGGGGTTCACCTTCATGCCGCGGGCGACCGCCTTTTTGGCGAGCAGTCCTGCGGCTAGCATAACGCTGGGGTTGCTGGTGTTGGTGCAGCTTGTGATCGCGGCGATGAGGACGCTGCCGTGGCCGATGTGTGTCTGTGCCTCATGGTAGGCGGCCGCAGCGGGTTCCTCAGTCCTGTGGAGTTCGACGGGGTGCTGCGTCGCGTGTTCGGAAGCAGGCTTGCCGTAACCGCCATCTGCGACGGGTTTTGCAAGCAACCCTTCGAAGGTGCTTTTGAGGGCGGTCAGTTCGATATGGTCCTGAGGCCGCTTGGGGCCGGCGACGGCGGGGACAATCTTGGAAATATCCAGCTCCAGATCGACGCTGTATTGAATGTCGCCCTTTTTCGGGATGCCCCAGAGTTGCTGGGCTTTGTAATAGGCTTCGAAGGCCTTGCAGTGCTCTTCGGTGCGGCCTGTTTCGCGCAGGTACTGGACGGTCTGTTCGTCGACGGGGAAGAAGCCCATCGTGGCGCCGTATTCAGGGGCCATGTTGGCGATGGTCGCGCGGTCCACCACGGCGAGGCTTGTGGCACCGGGGCCGTAAAACTCGACAAACTTTCCAACCACCTTGGCCTTGCGCAGCATCTGGGTGGCGTGGAGCACGAGGTCCGTGGCCGTCACGCCCTCGGCGAGGGCGCCGGTGAGGTGCACGCCAACCACTTCGGGGGTCAGGAAATACACGGGTTGGCCCAGCATGCCAGCCTCTGCCTCGATGCCGCCCACGCCCCAGCCCACGACGCCCAGGCCGTTGATCATGGTGGTGTGGGAGTCGGTGCCGACGAGCGTGTCGGGGAAGTACACGCCGCCGCGTTCCAGGACGCCTTTGGCGAGGTATTCCAGGTTAACCTGATGCACGATGCCGATTCCGGGAGGAACGACGCCGAAGGTCTTGAAGGCCTGCTGGCCCCACTTCAGCAACTGGTAACGTTCCCGGTTGCGTTTAAATTCGAGGTCCAGGTTTTGTTCCAGCGCGGTGGCGGAACCGAAATAGTCGACTTGGACGGAGTGGTCGACCACGAGATCGACCGGAACGAGGGGTTCAATGATGCCGGCGTCCCGCCCCATGCGGTTGACGGCCGAACGCATTGCGGCAAGGTCCACGAGAAGGGGCACACCGGTGAAATCCTGGAGGACGATGCGGGCCACGACAAAGGGGATCTCGATCTGCGCGGGCGCTTTGGCGTTCCAGTTGGCGAGGGCCTTGACGTCCTCGGGCATCACTTTTTTGCCATCGCAATTACGCAATACCGATTCCAGGACGATACGGATGGAAACGGGCAGTTTGGAAATGGGGCCGATGCCGGCGGCTTCGAGGGCTGGCAGGGAGTAAAAGTGGCCCTGTTTTCCAGAACCGGTGTCGAAAGAGTGGGGGTGAAAGACGTCGTTGCTCATGGGTGCGTCTCTTTAAGGAAGCGATTCGGGGACGATCGGGCAAGCCTGAGTCGCTTAAGGAGGCAAAGTTGGAAGGAAGAACCGGCATTTAGCGAGAGGTCGGCGCGTTTCAAGGCGGCCCTCATCGCTCAAGAGGACTTCAATCAATCCTGTTTCCGTTGCAGATTTTCTGCATTGCTGCACATTTGAGAGATGCTGCAAGGGCCGATATGAAACTGGTCGTATCCGGCCCATTTGAAAGCGGAGGTTTTTTCAGGTTTGCAGGCGATTTTTCTTCACCCCTTCGATCCAAGTCTTTTCCTTTTCTCTGTAAAAAAGAAAACATGGAGCGCCCTAGAGCAACTTTCATGCCCGTTTTTTCACCCCACTTTCAACCGGCCGAATCCATCCGCGTTCACGCCGGCCCTCGCA